>NZ_JBSHDU010000004.1:216129-248297 GCF_053616475.1 Streptomyces sp. NPDC055815
GTGTTCTTCTCCCTCCCCCCGCCCCCCACACCCACCGCTGTCTCCGCTTACGTTCTTCCCGCTGCGGGTCACCGGACCGAAGGTGACCGCCGTCAAGGGAGATCGGGGGTGCACGCGTGCGGATCGGACTGCTCACGGAGGGTGGCTACCCGTACGCCACCGGTGAGTCCGGACGGTGGTGCGAACGGCTCGTCCAGGGGCTCGGACAGCACCGCTTCGACCTCTACGCCCTCGGCCGGACCGGCACCCCGCCACCGCCCCTCCCGCCGAACGCCCGCGTCGTCCGCACCGCCGACCCCGGCGGCCCCGACACCGCCCCGCCGGCCGGCGGCCCCTGCGGGCACCGCGCCTCCCGCCGGGCCTACGGACGCCACGAGCGGCGCCGCTTCACCGAGGCCTACCACCGGCTCGCCACCGGACTCTGCGCCGAGGAGGACGCGACCTCCTTCGCCGACGGGCTGTACGCCCTCGCCGAACTCGCCCGCGAACGCGGCGGACTGCCCGGGGCGCTCCGCTCCGACGACGCCGTCCGCGCCCTGGAGGCCGCCTGCCGCGCGCCCGGCGCACGCCGGGGCGCGGCCGCCGCCGGACTCCGCGACCACCTCGCCTTCGCCGAACACCTGGAGCGGGCCCTGCGCCCCCTCTCCCTCGACTGGTACGGGGACGACGCGCTCGGCGCGGCCGACCTCTGCCACGCCGCCGGCGGCGGCACCACGGCCCTCCCCGGGCTGCTGGCCAAACGCTTCTTCGGCACCCCGCTGCTCGTCACCGAGTACGGCGTCCCGCTCCGCGCCCACTACCTCTCGGCGGCCGGTGCCGACCGCTCCGCCCCCCTCCGCGCCCTGCTCGCCGCCCTCCACGGCCGGCTCGCCGGCGAGATCTACCGGCAGGCCGCCCTCCTCACCCCCGGCAACGCCCACGCCCGCCGCTGGCAGGAGAAGTGCGGCGCCGACCGGGCCCGCATCCGCACCGTCCACCCCGGCATGGCCGCCGAACGCTTCGCCGAGGTCGGCGAGGACGAGGAGAGCGGCGACCCCGCCACCCTCGTCTGGGTCGGCCGCGTCGAACCCGCCAAGGACCTCATCGGCCTCCTCCACGCCTTCGCCGAGATCCGCGCCAGGCAGCCCGACGCCCGCCTCCGGATCGTCGCCGTGCCTGTCGGTGAACCCCGCGCCGGCTCCTACCTCACGTACTGCAAGGGGCTCGCGGCCCAGCTCTTCCCCGACGAGGCCCCCGGGGCGCACGCCGTCGGCGAGAACCCCGTCACCTTCGAGGAGCTCGGCGGCCCGGAGGCCCCCACCCTGGAGGACACGTACGCCTCGGGCGCGCTCGTCGTCATGTCGAGCCTCGTCGAGGGCTTCCCGGCGAGTCTCGTCGAGGCGATGTTCTGCGCACGGGCCACCGTCTCCACCGACGTCGGCGCCGTCGTCGAGATCATCGGCGGCACCGGCCTCGTCGTCCCCCCGCGCAACCCCCGGGCGCTCGCCGACGCGTGCCTCGCGCTGCTCCGCGACCCCGAGCGCCGCTTCCGGCTCGGCGCCGCGGCCCGGGCCCGCGCGCTCGAACTCTTCACGGTCGAACAGAACCTCGCCGCGTTCCGCGGCATCTACCTCGAACTCCTCTCCCACGCGCCGGTGCGCCACCGCCCCGGGGACGGCGTCCCCTTCGCCCACCCGGCCGAGGCCCATGTGCCGGGCAGCTGGACGCACAAGGCCGTGACCGCGGGGACAGGAGCCCCCGATGCCTGAAGGAGGCACCCCCATGCGCGGCTCCGCCGCCCCGACGAGCCCCGGAGCCTGGGACGCCCGCTCCGAAGCCCTCCTCGGCACCCCCGCCCTCACGGCCGCCGGCGGCCTCGACCTGCGCGCGCCCATGGCCGAGGACGATGCCGCACCGTCCGGGATAGCCCCGGCCCCGGGGAACCCTCCGCAGCCGGGCGCGGCCTGGACACCACCCCCGGCACCGACCGCCCCGGACACGACACAGGACGCCGCGGACCCGGCGACGGACACCCCGGACACGCGACCGGCCGCCGCGGACCCGGCGACGGACACCCCGGACACGCGACCGGCCGCCTCGGACCCGGCACCGGTCGCTGACCCGCACCCGGCCCCCGGCCCGGTCGCCCCCTCGGCAGCCGAGGGCCGTACCCGGTCCGACGCCGACGGCGCGTCCGCGCGGCCCCGGACCCGGCGGGGGAACGCCGACCCCGTGAAGGTGCTCATGCACCGGCACCGGGAGCTCTGCGAGCGGGCCGTCGACGCCCTGGAGATCGCCGCGGGCCTCGAAGCGCAGGGCTTCACCGACCGGACCGCCGCGCGCTTCCGGCACCGGGACGTCTTCTCCCTCGCCGAAGAGCTGTACGCGCGCGTGCCCCGCGGACCGGAGACGCCCGCGCCCGCCGCGGAGCCGGCACCGGCCCGCGCGCCCTGGGCGCTCGCCGTCCTCGCCCCCGGCGGGGTCGCCGCGCTCACCGGACTCGGACTCGCCCTCACCTACGGACCCGTACGGCTCGCCGTCGGGGCCGCCGGGGCACTCGCCCTCGGCGCGGCCCTGCTCCTCGCCGTCCGCCGGGGCCCCTTCCGCGCCCCCGACCGAGGGAGCGTCCCCGCCGCCCGGCTCTGGACCCTCTGGCTCCTGGCGTACGCGGCCGGTGGCGACGGACTCCTGGAGGAGGTCCTCAGCGGCGGCCCCGACGGCCCCTGGGCGCTCACCCCCGCGCCGCTCCTGGGCCTCGCCCTCGCCGTCGCCCCCGCCGCCTGGGGCGCCCACCTCTTCGCCCGCCGGGCCCGCCGCCGCATCGCCGACAGCCGCGGCCTCGCCGACTTCGCCGCCGCCACCCGGCCGCTGCTCCTCGGCACCGTGACCCTCCAACTCCTCGCCCTCGCCGCCCTGCTCACCCTCACCGGGTTCAGCCCGGGAGCCCTCGCGCTCGGGGCGCTCCTGCTGTTCGCCCGGCTCCTGACCGTCCACGGCTTCCCCGAGACGGCCGCCGCCGCCCTCGCCGCCGCCTCCGCCGTCGAGGCCCTCGCCCTCGCGAGCGTCCTCGCCGCCCGCGTCCCCGTCCCCGGCTTCGACGCGCTCGCCGCCCCGGTGCGCGCCCTCGTCGAGACCTGGGGCCCCGGGGTCGTACCCACCCTCGTCTGCGGCGCCGCCGCGCTCGGCCTGCTGGCCCACGCGACCGGCACCCTCACGCGGGCCTCCGCCCACGCCACACCGTGAACCCCCGCTCACCCGCGGAGCCGACGCCGCGGGCGTGCCCCCTCACCTCTCTCATCACCCCGCAAGGAGACCGAAGACCATGACCCCTCAACCCCAAGCACCGGCCGGTCGGCACACAGGGGCCGCACGATGAGGGTGCTACTGCTCGGAGCCAACGGCTTCATCGGCCGTTTCGTCGCCGACCGGCTGCTCGCCGACCCGGCCGTCCACCTCACCGCGCTCGGCCGGGGCGACGACGCCGACGTGCGCTTCGACCTCGCCTCCGGCAGCCCCGGCGCGCTCACCCGCTTCCTGGACGCCGTCCACCCCGGGGTCGTCGTCAACTGCGCCGGAGCCACCCGCGGCGGCGCCCGCGAGCTGACCCGGCACAACACCGTCGCCGTCGCCACCGTCTGCGAGGCCCTGCGCCGCAGCGGCTGCGGGGCCCGGCTCGTCCAGGTCGGCTGCGCCTCGGAGTACGGGCCCAGTCAGCCCGGCTCCTCCACCGCCGAGGACGCCATCCCGCGCCCCGGCGGCCCGTACGGCGTGTCCAAGCTCGCCGCGACGGAGCTCGTCCTCGGCTCGGGGCTCGACGCCGTCGTCCTGCGGGTCTTCTCGCCGGTCGGCCCCGGCACGCCCGCCGGCTCCCCGCTCGGCCGCCTCGCCGAGGCGATGCGCCGCGCGATGCAGGCCGGGGACGGCGAGCTGAAGCTCAGCGGTCTCGGCGTGCAGCGGGACTTCGTCGACGTACGGGACGTGGCGCGGGCCGTCCACGCCGCCTCCCTCTCCGCCGCCCAGGGCGTCGTCAACATCGGCACCGGGCGCGCCGTCCGGCTCCGGGACGCCGCCGCCGTCCTCGCCCGGGTCGCGGGCTACGCGGGCAACCTGCACGAGCTCGACGCCCCGCACGGCATCCCGCAGCGCCCGATGATCGGCGCCCCCCGCACCGAGGGGACCATCGCCGACCAGCTGGGCTCCGCCCCGTACCCGTACCCCGACGGCTGCGGCCCCTGGCAGCAGGCCGACGTCCGCACCGCCCGCGACCGGCTCGGCTGGCGGCCCCGGATCAACCTGGAGGAGTCCCTCGCCGACATCTGGATGGAGGCGGCGTGTCGCATCTGACGACGACCACGGCCACCGGGGCCGTCCAGGCGCTCGGCTTCGGCGTCCCCGGCTACGCCCATCCGCTGCTCGCGCCCGTCGAGTGGGCCGAGCTGACCCGCCCCGGGACCCCACTGCACTGGGCGGTGCTCAATGTGGCGGAGGGCCCCGGGAGCCGGCCCGACCCGCACTGCCTGGAGGCGGCCGGGAAGCTGCGGAACGCCGGGGTCAGGGTCCTCGGGCACCTGGACCTGGCGTACGGCTCCCGGCCCTTCGGGGAGCTCGTCTCGGACGCCCACCGCTTCCTCGACTGGTACAAGGTCGGCGGTTTCTACCTGGACCGCGCCCCCTCCGACCGGGCCGACCTGGCCGGGACGCGGCGGCTCACCGCGACCCTGGAGGCCGTGCTCGGCGGCGATGCCCACCTGGTCCTCGGCCACGGCACCCATCCCCACCCGGGGTACGCCGAGGCCGCCGACCAGCTGGTGACCTTCGCCGGCCCCTGGGTGGACTACCGCTGGTCGCAGGTGGCCGAGTGGACCGCCGAGTACACGGAGGCGAAGTTCGTCCACCTCGTCCACGGCGTCCCGCGCACCCACCTCGACGAGGCCCTGCGGATCGCGCGCTGGCAGGGGGCGGGGACGATCTTCTTCACCGACCGCGCCGGCCGTCCGGGACAAACCGACCAATTCCACACGCTGCCCGGCTACTGGGACGAAATCGTCTCGCGGATCGGACTGGGTGTCTCGGAATGAGAAGGGGCGTGGCAGTGTTACGGGGAGAACAACCGTACTGACATCCCGACCACCGGAGTCCCCGTGTCGCTGCCACCCCTGGTCGAGCCGGCTGCCGAGCTCACCGTAGACGAGGTCCGCAGGTACTCCCGCCACCTGATCATCCCGGACGTCGGGATGGACGGGCAGAAGCGGCTGAAGAACGCCAAGGTGCTGTGTGTCGGCGCCGGCGGCCTCGGCTCCCCGGCGCTGATGTACCTGGCCGCCGCCGGCGTGGGCACGCTCGGCATCGTGGAGTTCGACGAGGTCGACGAGTCGAACCTCCAGCGCCAGATCATCCACAGCCAGGCCGACATCGGCCGCTCCAAGGCGGAGTCCGCGAAGGACTCGGTCCTCGGCATCAACCCGTACGTGAACGTGATCCTCCACGAAGAGCGGCTCGAGGCCGACAACGTGATGGACATCTTCAGCCAGTACGACCTGATCGTCGACGGCACCGACAACTTCGCCACCCGCTACCTGGTGAACGACGCCTGCGTGCTGCTCAACAAGCCGTACGTGTGGGGCTCGATCTACCGCTTCGACGGCCAGGCCTCCGTGTTCTGGTCCGAGTACGGCCCCTGCTACCGCTGCCTCTACCCGGAGCCCCCGCCGCCGGGCATGGTCCCGTCCTGCGCCGAGGGCGGCGTCCTCGGCGTGCTCTGCGCGTCCATCGGCTCCATCCAGGTCACCGAGGCCATCAAGGTCCTGGCCGGCGTGGGCGACCCGCTGGTCGGCCGCCTGATGATCTACGACGCCCTGGAGATGCAGTACCGCCAGGTCAAGGTCCGCAAGGACCCCAACTGCGCGGTCTGCGGCGAGAACCCGACCGTCACCGAGCTCATCGACTACGAGGCCTTCTGCGGCGTCGTGTCCGAGGAGGCCCAGGAGGCGGCGCTCGGCTCGACGATCACTCCCAAGCAGCTCAAGGAGTGGATCGACGCGGACGAGAAGATCGACATCATCGACGTCCGCGAGCCGAACGAGTACGAGATCGTCTCGATCCCGGGCGCGCGTCTGATCCCGAAGAACGAGTTCCTGATGGGCAGCGCCCTCCAGGACCTCCCGCAGGACAAGCGGATCGTCCTGCACTGCAAGACGGGTGTCCGCAGTGCGGAAGTCCTCGCCGTGCTCAAGTCCGCGGGCTTCGCGGACGCGGTCCACGTCGGCGGCGGCGTGATCGGCTGGGTCCACCAGATCGAGCCCGAGAAGCCGGTCTACTAGGAGTACGCCTCGCACGGAAGGCCCCGGACGTCACGTCCGGGGCCTTCCGCGTGCGTACGGCCCGCTACTTGCAGACCGTGCCCGAGACCGGGACCTTGCCGTCGAGCAGGTACTGGTCCACCGCCTTCTTCACGCACTTGTCGCCGCTGTTGTACGCGCCGTGGCCCTCGCCCTCGTACGTCAGCTCCACGCCGACACCCGCGCCGAGCGCCTTCACCATCGACCGCGCGCCCTCGTACGGCGTGGCCGGGTCACCGGTGTTCCCGACGACGAGGATCGGCGCCGAGCCGGGCGCCGAGACGTCCGGGTGCTCCCAGATCCCGGGCACCGGCCACTGCGAGCAGCTCGCCAGCGCCCAGCCCATGAAGTCGCCGAAGACGGGGGAGGCCTCGCGGAACTGCGGCAGCCGCTCCTTCGCCTGCCCGAGGGTGTAGCGCTCCTTGAAGTCCACGCAGTTGATGGCGGCGTTCGCGGCCTGGATGTTGCTGTACGAGCCGTTCTCGCCGCGCCCGTTCATCGAGTCCGACAGGGACAGGAGCAGCGCCCCGTCGCCGCCGTCCGCCGCGTCGAGCCCCTGCTCCAGATACGGCCAGAACTCCTTCGAGTACAGGGCCTGCGCGATCCCGTTGGTGGCCTGCGTCTGGGTGAGCTTGCGGGAGCCGATGCCGGGGATCGGTTCCTTGTCGAGGGCCGTGAGGAGGTTGGTGATCCCCGCCTCGATCTCGGCGACGCTGCTGCCGGGCAGGGCGCACTCGTCGCCGCGGTCCACACAGTCCTGGGCGAAGTTGTCCAGGGCGAGCTGGAAGCCCTTCGCCTGGCCGAGGGCGCCGTCCTCGACGCCCGCGTCCGGGTCGACGACCGCGTCGAAGACGGCCCGGCCGACGTTCCCGGGGAACATGTGGGCGTAGACGCCGCCGAGTTCGGTGCCGTACGAGATGCCGAAGTAGTGCAGCTTCTCGTCGCCGAGGACCTGGCGCATCAGGTCCAGGTCCCGGGCGGCGTTCTCGGTGCCGACGTGCGGCAGCGCCGGGCCCGCGTCCCGCTCGCAGCCCTTCGCGTACCGCTTCTGCGCGTCGGACAGCGTCCGCTCCTCCGCGGCGTCGTCGGGCATGAAGTCCAGGGCGTAGTAGGCGTCGAGCTCCTTGTCGGTGGCGCACTCGACCGGGTCGCTGCGGCCGACCCCGCGCGGGTCGAAGGAGACCAGGTCGTAGCGGCCGCGCAGGGTCTCGTAGTCGGCGGCGAAACCGGGCAGGGCGGTGACGCCGGAGCCGCCGGGCCCGCCGAAGTTGAAGATCAGCGAACCGATCCGCTTCGCGCTGTCACGGGCCTTGGCGCGGATGAGGGCCAGCTCGATCGTCTCGCCCTCCGGCTCCGACCAGTCCAGCGGGGCCTGGAGGAAGGAGCACTCCCAGACCGCGCCTCCGGGCAGCGGCGAGGGCGGGGCCCCGCCGCCCTCGGCGGCGGACGGCGCCGGGCACGGCGCCCAGGACAGCTTCTGCGCGGTCAGCGCCGAAAGACCGGACGTGCCGGTCGGCTTCACCGGGCCCGCCCCCTCGGCTCCCCCGTCCGAGCAGCCGGCGGCGAGCAGCACGGTGGTGGCGGTCAGCAGAGCGGCGCGCTGGGCGGCGGAGATCGGCATAGGCCCATCGTGGTCCGCCGCCCGGGCCCCCGCGCGGGACGGAGGGCCAAGCGGGTGGCGCGCTAGAGGGCTTCCCGCTTGGTCAGCCAGTTGAAGCAGAGCCACCCCGGCAGCACCGGGATCCACAGCGTGAGCAGGCGGTACAGGAGCACCGCCGGGGTCGCGACCTCGATCGGCAGGCCGCCGACGGTGACCAGGCCGACGGTGAGCGCGCCCTCGACCGCGCCGACACCGCCCGGGGTGGGGGCCGCCGAACCGAGCGCGTTGCCCGCGAGGAAGACGACGGCCACGGTCGCGTAGCTGATCGTCTGGTTCCCGTGGCTGAACGCCCGGATCGAGGCGTCCAGACAGAGGACGAACACGATGGTCAGGAGCAGCATCCCGCTGATGCCCGTCGCCAGCTTCATGGGCCGCTGGAGCACGTCCAGCATGCGCGGCACCACTCCGGCGAAGAGCGAGCGCAGCCGCGTCGACACGAACTTGCGCATGAACGGGATCGCCGTCACCACGAGGACGAGCACCGCGACCGTCAGGAGTCCGGCGATGACCGTCCTCGACGGGGTGAAGGACTGCGACTTCTCCGTGCCCGTCAGATAGCCGAAGGAGAGCAGGAGCAGGATGTGCGCCCCGAGCCCGAAGAGCTGCGAGGCGCCGACGCTCGCGACCGCGAGCCCCGGGCGTACGCCCGCGCGCTGGAGGAAGCGGGTGTTCAGGGCGACGCCGCCGACCGCCGCCGGAGCGACGATCTTCACGAACGAGCCGGCGACCTGCGCCACCACCGTCCGCCAGAACCCGACCCGCTCGGGCACGAAGCCCAGCAGGCTCATCGCCGCCGCCACGTAGCTGATCGCCGAGAACAGCACCGCGGCCGCCACCCAGCGCCAGTCCGCCTCGCTGACCGTCGACAGCGGCGTACGGGCGATCTGCGACAGCAGGAAGTACGCGGCGACCGCGCCCGCGATCAGGCTGACCAGGGTCCGCGGCTTGATCCGCTCCAGGCGGACCGGCTCCACCGGGGCCTGCGGGCGGATCAGCAGCACCTGCTGCCGGATCTGCGCGAGCAGGTCCTCCTCGCGCGCCTCGTCGAGGGCGGTGTCGAGGGCCCGCTTCTCGGCCTTCTTGTCCGCCTTCTTCTCGGCCTTCGTCTCCGCCCGTACGGCCGTCCTGTCCGCCGCGGCCTCGGCCTTGGCGAGCTCCCGCTCGTGCTTGGCCGCCTCCGAGGCCGCGAGCACGGCCTCCCGCTCCCGCGCCGACCGCTCCCGGGCCAGCTTCCGCAGCGTCGCGCGCGTGGAGCGGCTCAGCGCGATCGGCTGGAGCAGCGGCAGACAGGCGGCGACCGTGTCCGGGCCGAGCACCTCGACGGCCGCGGCGACCGCCCGCTGCGCCCCGACCCGCAGGCCGAGGGTGGTGAGCAGCTGGGCGATGTCCATCCGGAGGATGAGGTCGCCGGCGGCGATCTCGCCGCCGCGCAGATCGGTGAGGATCACCCTGCCGGAACGATCCACCAGGATCGCGTCCCCCGTGAGGCGGCGGTGCGCGATCCGGCGCGACTGCAGCGCCCGGACCTGCCGCCAGGCGCTGCGGACCAGCTCGTCGGTGATCTCGGCGTCGTCGAGGGAGTCCAGGCTGCGGCCGCCGATGTGCTCGTACACGAGCATCACGGCGTCCGGGCCGAGCTCCGAGGTGGCGATCAGCTTCGGCGCGTTCGCTCCGGCGGCGATCGCCGCGTACGCGAGGAGTGCCTCCTGCTCCAGGGCCTGGCGCAGCGAGACGATCGAGCGGCGGGTGGTGATCGTCCGCAGTGTGATCCGCCGCCACGCGCGGTAGAAGAAGCCGTGCGCCTGCTGCTCCCGGTCGACGACGGTGACGTCGAGCGGCGGCCCGTCCTCCAGGGTCACGATGTACCGGCGGCCCCGGTCCCCGCTGTCGGCGGCGTCGGGCACGCCCTCGGCGCGCAGCGCGGTCACCGGCCGGAAGCCGACCCGGCGAAGGCCGGCGAGGAGGGTCTGCCCGGTGGGCCGGACGTTCGGCGAGCCGACCGCGTAGAGCGTGCCGTACGCGACGGTCCAGCCGATCAGTACGGTCAGGATGATCGAGAGGGCGGTGGTGTAGCCGGCCACCAGCATCGTGAACGCGTCGAGCAGCAGCACCACCCAGAGCGACACCCGCCAGCGGGGCCTGCGGGCCATGCCGACGGCCGTCATGTACGCGATGACCGGGGCGAGGTAGTTGTGCACCGGGTCCGTGAGCCCGCCGCCGGACTGCGGCTGGGTCAGCGCGTCCTGGATCGTGCCGGGCGCGGCCTGGGCGACCCAGAGGTCGGTGGCGAGGGTGACGCCGTGGGCGAGGACGGCGGCGAGGACGCCGTCCGCGATGCGCAGCCCGTCGCGTTTGATCAGGCGCTCGATGGCGAAGGCGACGGGCACGAGCAGGACGGCGATGGACGAGACGAGACCGGCGATCTTGACGAAGACGTCCGGGGCGCCGACCGCGCCCTTGTTGATGTCCTGTTCCAGACCGGACGTCGTGGCGTGGGCGAACGCCGCGACGGCGATGACGAGGCCGATGGCGAGCAGGCCGACGAGCAGCCGCATCAGGTCGGAGGGCCGGTGGACGCGGGCGGCGAGCAGCGGCTCGTCGCCGGAGACCTTCTCGGGCACGTCGGGCTGAGCCCCCTCAGGAGGCTTCGTGTCCATCACCATGTCCGTCTCTGCATGCGCGTCTTGTCGATCTTGTCCGTGTTCGTGTTCGTGTTCTTGTACTTGTCGCTCTTGATCTCGTATCACCAGTCACCGCCCGCACGATGGTGGCACGAAGAGCGGCCGTGCGGAGGCATCAGGGCCATGTCGGTGCGGTGAGGCAGGATGGGGCGGATGAGCATGGAGGAGCCTGTGGGGGAGACCGCCGGGAAGCCCGTCGGGGAGACCGGAGAGCTGCCCGAGTACGCGGAGCGGGTGCTCGACGTGGCCGACGCGATCCCTCCCGGCCGCGTCATGACCTACGGCGACGTGGCCGAATGGCTGGGCGAGGGCGGACCCCGCCAGGTCGGCCGTGTGATGGCACTGTACGGCGGGACCGCCCCCTGGTGGCGAGTGGTCCGCGCCGACGGCACGCTGCTGCCGGGTCACGAGCTGCGGGCCCTCGGCCACTACCGCGAGGAGGGCACCCCGCTGCGCGCGGCGGGCCCGGCGGCCGAGGGACACGTACCGAAGATCGACATGCGGCGGGCCCGCTGGGACGGAAGTCACACCTGAGACGCCCGGTCGAGGTGACAAGGGAGACGGCCGCGGAGGGACGGGTCCGCGGGGGTGGACGCGGCACGGAGTACGGCTCGTCGACGGCCCGCTTCGCGTAACGTCGACGTTCGCGTCTCCCGAGGCGGCGGCCACGGCACAGGGCCGCCTCACCCGCACCACCACACCCACCAGGACCGGCGAACCACGTGAGCTCCTCCTCCACCACCCGGCGTACGCCGCCGCACCAGGGACAGCCGTACCCGGGTCAGGGACGGCAGCGGACCCCGGGCGCGTACCGACTGGTGCGCACCACGCCGGCCCCGCTGGATCCCCCTCAGCTGGACGCAGTCCAGCGGGAGGTGGTTGACCACACCGGCGGACCTCTCCTCGTCCTCGCCGGACCCGGCACCGGCAAGACGACCACCCTGGTCGAGGCCGTCGCCGCCCGCATGGAGAACGGCGCCGACCCCGAACGCCTCCTCGTCCTCACCTTCAGCCGCAAGGCCGCCGTCGAACTCCGCGACCGCATGGCCGCCCGGCTCGGCGGCCGCCGCCCGCCGCAGGCCACCACCTTCCACTCGTACTGCTACGCCCTGATCCGCGCCCACCAGGACGCCGAGCTCTTCGCCGAACCGCTCCGGCTGCTCTCCGGACCCGAGCAGGACCTCGCCGTCCGCGAACTGCTCGCCGGCCAGATCGACCTGGAGAAGACGGGCCTCGGCAGCGTCCGCTGGCCCGACGAACTCCGCGCCTGCCTCACCACCCGCGGCTTCGCCGACGAGGTACGGGCCGTCCTCGCGCGCTCCCGCGAACTGGGCCTCGGGCCCGACGCGCTCGCCCGCTTCGCCGACCGGGTCGGCCGCCCGGACTGGAAGGCGGCGGCCGGCTTCCTCGCCGAGTACCTCGACGTCCTCGACCTCCAGGGCGTCCTCGACTACGCGGAGCTCGTCCACCGGGCCGTACCCCTCGCCCGGGACAGCCGCCTGCCCGCGTACGACGCGATCTACGTCGACGAGTACCAGGACACCGACCCGGCCCAGGTCCGCCTCCTGCACGCACTCGCGGGCGGCGGCCGCAGCACGGTCGTCGCCTTCGGCGACCCGGACCAGTCCATCTACGCCTTCCGCGGCGCCGACGTGAACGGCATCCTCGACTTCCCGGCCACCTTCGGCGGCGCGGCCGTCAAGGTCCTGCGCACCTCCCGCCGCTCGGGCGCGGAGCTCCTGGGGGCGACCCGTCTGCTCGCCCAGCGCATGCCGATGCCCCGGCTCCCCGCCGACAAGGTCCGCGCCCACCGCGAGCTCGCCCCGACGCGGGGCGGGGGCCGGGCGGAGGCCTACACGTACCCCACGGCCTCGGCGGAGGCCGAGAACATCGCCGACCTGCTGCGGCGCGCGCACCTGGAGGGCGGCGTGCCCTGGCAGGACATGGCCGTCCTCACCCGCGCCGCCGCCTCCCTCCCGTCCCTCCGCCGCGCCCTCACCTCGGCGGGAGTCCCCGTGGAAACGGACACGGCGGACACCCCCCTCCGCCACGAACCAGCGGTGACACCACTGCTCCTCGCACTGAGGGCGGTGGCAACCGTTGTGGGCAGGCGTTCCTCCCCCAGACTCCGTCCGGGAGGTGCCCCCTGGGCGGAACGGGTGGGCACAACCCACGACGGCGCCGCACCAGCCCCGGACGCCGAGCCCGCACCAGAGGTGGACGACACCCCGGACTGGCTCCCCGTGGAGACCGCGCTGGAACTCCTCGCCTCACCCCTCGCAGGCGTGGACCCCGCCGACCTCCGCCGCCTCGGCCGCGCCCTCCGCGACGAGGAGAGGGCCGCCGGGAACAAGGTCCCGCCACCTTCGGACGTCCTGCTCGCCCAGGCGCTGGCGCAGCCCGAGCGCCTCGTCGCCCACGACCCCGCCTACGCCCGCGGCGCCCACCGTCTCGGCCGGCTCCTCCAGGAGACCCGCACCCTCCTGAAGGACGGCGGCACCGCCGAGGAGGCCCTCTGGGTGCTCTGGAACGGCACCCCCTGGCCCGGCCGCCTGGAGCGCGCCGCCCTCCGCGGCGGCCCCGCCGGGCGCAATGCCGACCGCGACCTCGACGCCGTCTGCGCGCTCTTCGAGACCGCCGCCCGCGCCGAGGAGCGCGTCGGCGGCCGAGGCGTCCTCAACTTCCTCGAAGAGCTCGACGCCCAGGACATCGCCGCCGACACCCTCACCCGCCGGCACACCCGCCCGGACGCCGTCCGACTGATGACCGCCCACCGCTCCAAGGGCCTGGAGTGGAGCTTCGTCGTCGTCGCCGGCATGCAGGAGGGCCTCTGGCCGGACCTCCGCCGCCGCGGCTCGCTCCTGGAAGCCGACCGCATCGGCCGCGACGGCCTCGCCGAACCCCTCACCCCCGGCGCCCTCCTCGCCGAGGAGCGCCGGCTGTTCTACGTCGCCGCCACCCGCGCCCGCGACCGGCTCGTCGTCACCGCCGTGAAGGCCGCCGCCGAGGACGGGGACCAGCCGTCCCGGTTCCTCACCGAGCTCGGCGCCGAGCCGAAGGACGTCCCCGGCCGCCCCCGCCGCCCGCTCGCCGTCGCCGCGCTCGTCGCCGAGCTGCGCGCCACCACCGTCGACCCGGAGGCCTCGCCCGAGCTCCGGGAGGCGGCCGCCGACCGGCTCGCCCGGCTGGCCGCGCTCACCGACGAGGACGGTCAGCCGCTGGTCCCGGCCGCGCACCCGGACCGCTGGTGGGGCCTGTTCGAGCCGACGCACAGCGCGGCCCCGCTCCGCGAGCGCGACCGGCCGGTGGCGCTGTCGCCGAGCTCCCTGGAGAACCTCGTCGGCACCTGCTCCCTCCAGTGGTTCCTGGGCCGCGAGGTCAAGGCGGCGGCCCCCGCCACCGCCGCCCAGGGCTTCGGGAACGTCGTCCACGTCCTCGCCGACGAGGTCGCCTCCGGCCGCACCCCGGCCGACCTGGACGTCCTCATGGCCCGGCTCGACTCCGTCTGGGACGCGCTCGCCTTCGACGCCCCCTGGAAGTCGGCGCAGGAGAAGCAGCACGCGCGCGTGGCCCTCGAACGCTTCCTGAGCTGGCACGTCATGGACCGCGGCGGCCGCACCCCCGCCGCATCCGAGCACGGCTTCGACGTGACCCTGGAGGCGGGGGAGTACGAGGTCCGCATCCGGGGCTCCATGGACCGCGTCGAGACCGACGAGCACGGGCGCGCGTACGTCGTCGACTTCAAGACCGGCAAGTCCGCCCCCACCAAGGACGAGGTCGCCCACCACCCGCAGCTCGCCGTCTACCAGCTCGCGGTGCGCGAGGGCGCCCTCGACGAGGTCTTCGGCGGCGACCGCCCGGAGCCGGGCGGCGCCGAGCTCGTACAGCTGCGGCAGGCCGCCCCGAAGAAGGAGGGCGGCGACGCCCTGCCCAAGGTCCAGGCGCAGGAGCCGCTCACCGGGGAGTGGGTCGGCGAGCTGCTCGCCAACGCGGCGGGCCGGGTCCTCGACGAGCGGTTCACCCCGAGCACCGGCCAGCACTGCACGACCTGCGCCTTCCGGGCCTCGTGCAGCGCCCAGCCGGAGGGCCGCCAGGTCGTCGACTGACCCGGCGGCATGTGCGGAGCGTCACGTTCCCCCCGTACATCCTTCGACCGGTCTCACGGGTCACTCCTTGCGCGCCCACCTAAAGGCGCGGTGAAGAGAAGCTGTGAAAGACGCTGTGAGGAGTACGCGCATGAGGGCCAACCGGAAGCTCTGGGCAGCGGCGACGGTCTGTGTGGCCGTGGTCGCGGGTGTCACGGGCTGTTCCAAGGGCGACGACAAGGCCGCCGACCCCTTCGCGGGACTCACGGCCGACGCCATCGCCGACAAGGGTGTCGAGACGACGAAGGCGGCCACCGCCTTCCACATGAACGGCACCGGCAAGACCGACGGCGAGGAGATGACCATCGACTTCGCCGTCGACGACAAGGGCAACTGCAAGGGCTCGATGAAGACGCCCACGGGCGGCAGCGCCGAGATCGTCGGCACCGGCGGCACCAGCTACATGAAGGGCGACGACGCCTTCTGGAAGTCCACCGGCGGTGAGGAGGGCGAGTCCTCGGCGGAGTCCGACTCCATGTCGGCGCTGCTCAAGGGCCGCTGGATGAAGATGCCGAGCGAGAGCGGCGCGGGCGAGGGCCCCGGCGCGTTCTGCGACCTGAAGCAGATCGTCAAGGACATGGACGAGGACACGCCGCGCAAGGGCCTGACCCGCGAGGCCGACGCCGATGTCGACGGCAAGCCCGCCGCCGTCCTCAGCAAGAAGGACAAGGACGAGACCACGACCTTCTACGTGGCCAAGGACGCCGAGAAGCCGTACATCCTCCGCGTCGTGACGACCGGCGGCGACGAGCCGGGCACGGTCACCCTCAGCGACTACGGCCGGCCGGTCAGCGTCACCGCCCCGCCGAAGAGCGAGGTCGTCGACATGGAAGAGCTGATGAAGGGCGCTTCCTGACCCACCCCGGGCCGTGAGGCCCAGAAGTCGCGGGCACGCGCGCGCGGGGCGACGCTGGTGGGAGCCTCGGGGACACCGCGAGGAGGTACGCATGGCGTCCCACTCCCACCGAAAGCTCCGTGCCGCGGCCGTCACCTGCGCCGCCCTCGTCGTCGCGGGACCCGTGACGACGACGGCGACCGCGGCGGCCCCGGCGGCCCCGGGGGTGTCCGTCGCCCCCTCCCCGGATCCGTTCGCGGACCTCACCGCCGACCAGATCGGCGACCGGGCCGTGACCGCCACCCGGTCCGCGACCTCCCTGCGCATGACCGGCAAGGTCGTCAGCCAAGGAGAGCCGCTCGGCATCGACTTCGCCGTCAACGACAAGGGCGAGTGCACCGGCCTCATCAAGATCAAGGACGGCACCGCCGAACTGCGCCGGCTCGACCACGTCACCTACATGAAGGGCGACGAGGCGTTCTGGCGGGCCTCCATGGCCTCCCAGGGCATGCCGGAGCCGCAGATCACCGCCACCCTCGAACTGATCAAGGGCCGCTGGCTGAAGATCGCCCCGGGACAGGCGGGCAGCGAGGACCTCGGCGGCGTCTGCGACCTGAAGTCGCTCCTCGCCGACCTGGACAAGGACAAGGAACAGCGCAGGGGACTCACCCGGGGACCGGACGCCGAGGTCGACGGGACCCCCGTCGCGACCCTGGTGAAGAAGAAGGAGGGCGGCGAGACGACCACCGTGTCCGTCTCCCAGAAGGGCAAGCCGTACATCCTGAAGATGGTCAAGACCGGCGGCGACGAGCCCGGGGCGATCGTGCTCTCCGACTACGACAAGCCGGTCGTGGTGAAGGCCCCGCCGGCCGACGAGACCGTCGACCTCTCCAGGCTGGACGGCGGCGGCCCCGCGTAGAACCCGCGCCCACCCGAGGTAACACCCCAGGTCAGAGGCGTACGGGACCGGAATGTCAGTCGGCCCCGTTAGCCTCTTTGAGGTGACCGCACACCTCACCGACCCCGAGCAGCTCAAGGAGCTCCTCGGCATCCCGTTCACCCCGGAGCAGACGGCCTGCATCACCGCGCCGCTCGCCCCGCAGGTCGTCGTGGCCGGCGCCGGCTCCGGCAAGACGACGGTGATGGCCGCCCGCGTGGTCTGGCTGGTCGGCACGGGCCAGGTCGCCCCCGAGCAGGTCCTCGGTCTCACCTTCACCAACAAGGCGGCCGGCGAGCTCGCCGAGCGCGTCCGCACCGCCCTCGTCCGCGCCGGCGTCACCGACCCCGACGTCATCGACCCGGACAACCCCCCGGGCGAGCCCCGCATCTCCACGTACCACGCCTTCGCCGGGCAGCTCCTCACCGACCACGGCCTCCGCATCGGCCTGGAGCCCACCTCCCGCCTCCTCGCCGACGCCACCCGCTACCAGCTCGCCGCGCGCGTGCTGCGCGAGGCCCCCGGCCCGTACCCGGCGCTCACCCGGTCCTTCCCGACCCTCATCACCGACCTGCTCGCCCTCGACGCCGAGCTCGCCGAGCACCTCGTCCCGCCCGAGCGGCTCCTTGCGTACGACTCCGAGCTCCTCGACGCCCTCGCCGGGGCCCGGCTCAGCAACGCCGAACTGCGCAAGATCCCCGAGGCCTCCGCCGCCCGCCGCGAACTCCTCGACCTCGTCGTCCGCTACCGCGCCGCCAAGCGCTCCCGCGACCTGCTCGACTTCGGCGACCAGATCGCCCGCTCCGCCGAGCTCGCCACCACCCGGCCCGAGGTCGGCGCGATCCTCCGCGAGGAGTTCAAGGTCGTCCTGCTCGACGAGTACCAGGACACCTCCGTCGCCCAGCGGCTGCTGCTCTCCGGACTCTTCGGCCAGGGCCCGGCCGGCCGCGGCACCGGACACGCCGTGACCGCCGTCGGCGACCCCTGCCAGGCCATCTACGGCTGGCGCGGCGCCTCCGTCGCCAACCTGGACGACTTCCCCGAGCACTTCCCGCACGCCGACGGCAGCCCCGCGAGCCGCTACTCCCTCTCCGAGAACCGCCGCAGCGGCGGCCGCCTCCTGGACCTCGCCAACGGCCTCGCCGCCCCCCTGCGCGCCATGCACGCGGGCGTGGAGGCGCTGCGCCCCGCCCCGGGCGCCGAGAAGGACGGCAGCGTCCGCATCGCCCTCCTCCCCACCCACGCCGAGGAGATCGACTGGCTCGCCGACTCCCTCGCCCACCTCGTACGGACCGGCCGCGAGCCCGGCGAGATCGCCGTCCTGTGCCGCACCGCCACCGACTTCCCCGCCATCCACGCGGCCCTCGTCGCCCGTGACGTGCCCGTCGAGGTCGTCGGCCTCTCCGGCCTCCTCCACCTGCCCGAGATCGCCGACCTCGTCGCCGTCTGCGAGGTCCTCCAGGACCCGGGGGCCAACGCCGCCCTGGTCCGCCTCCTCACCGGCCCCCGCTGGCGCATCGGCGCCCGCGACCTCGCCCTCCTCGGCCGCCGCGCCCGCCTCCTCGTCCACCGCGGCGGCGAGGAGGCCGACCCCGAGCAGCGGCTCGCCGCCGCCGTCGAGGGCGTCGACCCGGCCGAGGTCGTCTCCCTCGCGGACGCGCTCGACACCTTCCTGGACTCCGGCGCCGCCGACGACGGCCTCGCCTTCTCCGCCGAGGCCCGGGTCCGCTTCGCGCGCCTCGCCACCGAACTGCGCGCCCTGCGCACCTCGCTCGCCGATCCCCTCATGGACGTGCTCCACCGGGTCCTCGCCGCGACCGGCCTGGAGGTCGAGCTCTCCGCCTCCCCGCACGCGCTCGCCGCCCGCCGCCGCGAGACCCTCGGCCACTTCCTCGACATCGCCGCCGGCTTCGCCTCCCTCGACGGCGAGGCCAGCCTCCTCGCGTTCCTCGGCTTCCTGCGCACCGCCGTCCAGTTCGAGAAGGGCCTCGACAACGCGCTGCCGGGCGGCGAGAACACCGTGAAGGTCCTCACCGCCCACAAGTCCAAGGGCCTCGAATGGGACGTCGTCGCCGTCCCCGGCCTGGTCACCGGCCAGTTCCCCAGCGCCCGCGCCCGCGAGTCGTGGACCTCGCAGCCCCAGGTGCTCCCGCACGCCCTGCGCGGCGACGCGGCCACCCTGCCGGGCATCGACACCTGGGACGCCAAGTCCCTCACGTCCTTCAAGAACGCGATGCGGGACCACCAGCACACCGAGGAGCTCCGCCTCGGCTACGTCACCTTCACCCGCCCCCGCTCCCTCCTCCTCGGCTCCGCCCACTGGTGGGGCCCGGCCCAGAAGAAGCCCCGGGGCCCCTCGGACTTCCTCCAGGCGCTGTACGACCACTGCGAGGCGGGCCACGGCGAGATCGAGGCGTGGGCGGAGGAACCGGAAGAGGACGCCCAGAACCCGTCCCTGACGGAAGAGGGCAGGGACCAGGCGTGGCCACTGCCGCTGGACACGGAAGCGCTGATGAGGCGCAGGGCGGCGGCGGAAGCCGTGACGGCCCGGTTGTGGGCATACGTTCCGCAGGGCGATGGGGGTCCCCCCTGCTCGAGCGAAGCCGAGAGCTCGGGGGAGGGTGGGCACAACCCCCCGAGCACGGCGCCCGACCTCCCGGACCCCGACCCCGAGGACCTCTGGCCCGACGAGGACGAACCCATCTGGGACGAGGAGACCCTCCCCGAAGACACCCACGCGGACGCGGTCCCGGCCCCTCGCGAGGAGGCACGCCCGCTCACCCCCGAGGACACGAAGACCATCGCCTCCTGGGACCGAGACCTCACCGCCCTCACCACCGAACTCCGCCGCGCCCGCGCGACCACCCGTGACGTCCTCCTCCCCGCGTACCTCTCCGCCTCCCAGGTGCTGCGCCTCGCCGCCGACCCCGACGGCTTCGCGCAGGAGCTGGCCCGGCCCATGCCCAAGCCGCCGCAGCCCGCGGCCCGCCGGGGCACCCGCTTCCACGCGTGGGTGGAGTCCCGGTTCGAGGAGCTCCCGCTGCCGTTCCTCGGCCCGGAGGAGCTCCCCGGCGGCGAGGACTTCGCGGGCGAGCCGGAGATCCTCGACGAGCGGGACCTCGACGAGCTCAAGGAGGCCTTCGCCCGCACCCCGTACGCCCACCGCACCCCGTACCGCGTCGAGGTCCCCGTGCACCTCTCCCTCGCGGGCCGGGTCGTCCGCGGCAGGATCGACGCCGTCTACCGGGACCCGGACTCCGGCGCGTACGAGATCGTCGACTGGAAGACCAGCCGGGACCGCTCGGCGGACCCGCTCCAGCTCGCGCTCTACCGGCTCGCCTGGGCCGAGCAGCACGGCCTCGCGCCCGAGGACGTGGCCGCCGCGTTCGTGTACGTCCGAACGGGTGAGGTGGCGCGTCCCACCCGCCTGCCCGGCCGGGCGGAGCTGGAGGCCATCCTGCTGGGAGGGGCACCCCCGGACGCCGGATAGGCTCGGGGCATGAGCGAGACCCCGGACAGCGCCGTCCGCACCGTACGTACGTACGTCGAGCAGCACCGTGCCGCCTTCCTCGGCGACCTGGCCGAGTGGCTGCGCATTCCCTCCGTGTCGGCCCAGCCGGACCGGGCCGGGGACGTACGGCGCAGCGCCGAGTGGCTCGCCGCCAAGCTCACGGAGACGGGCTTCGGCACGGTCGAGGTGTGGGAGACGGACGGTGCTCCCGCCGTCTTCGCCGAGTGGCCCTCGGGGGACCCGGACGCCCCGACCGTCCTCGTCTACGGCCACCACGACGTGCAGCCCGCGGCCCGTGAGGACGGCTGGCACACGGACCCGTTCGAGCCGACGGTGGTCGACGGCCGGATGTACGCGCGCGGGGCGGCCGACGACAAGGGGCAGGTGTTCTTCCACACCCTCGGCGTCCGCGCGCACCTGGCCGCCACCGGCCGTACCGCGCCCGCCGTCAACCTCAAGCTGATCGTCGAGGGCGAGGAGGAGTCCGGCTCCCCGCACTTCCGGGCGCTCGTCGAGGAGCACGCCGAGCGGCTCGCCGCCGACGTCGTGATCGTCTCCGACACCGGCATGTGGTCCGAGACGACCCCGACCGTCTGCACCGGCATGCGCGGGGTCGCGGACTGCGAGATCGAGCTGTACGGCCCCGACCAGGACATCCACTCCGGCTCCTTCGGCGGCGCCGTGCCGAACCCGGCGACCGTCGCGGGCCGGATCGTCGCGGCCCTGCACGACGAGCACGAGCACGTGGCGATCCCCGGTTTCTACGACGGGGTGACGGAACTCACGGAGGCCGAGCGGGCCCTCGTCGCCGAGCTGCCCTTCGACGAGGAGGCCTGGCTGCGGACGGCCAAGTCGCACGGCACCCTCGGCGAGGCCGGCTTCTCGACCCTGGAGCGGGTGTGGGCCCGGCCCACCGCCGAGGTCAACGGCATCGGCGGCGGCTACCAGGGCCCCGGCGGCAAGACGATCGTCCCCGCCTCCGCCCAGCTGAAGCTGTCGTTCCGGCTGGTCGCGGGCCAGGACCCGGCCAAGATCGAGCTCGCGGTACGGGACTGGCTGGCCGCGCTCGTCCCCGCCGGCATCCGGTACGAGATCGTCTTCGGCGCCCCGACCCGCCCCTGCCTCACCCCCCTCGGCCACCCCGCCCTCAAGGCCGTGGCCGGGGCCATGAGCAGGGCCTTCGACGGCGCCAAGGTCCGCTACACCCGCGAGGGCGGCTCGGGACCGGCCGCCGACCTCCAGGACGTCCTGGGCGCGCCCGTCCTGTTCCTCGGCATCTCCGTCCCGTCCGACGGCTGGCACGCCCCCAACGAGAAGATCGAACTCGATCTCCTCATGAAGGGCGTCGAGACGACCGCGCACCTGTGGAGCGACCTGCCCCTCGCACTCCACCACGCCGCGCGCTGAACCCACACACCGATCCGGGGGAGTTGGAAGCACCTGTGAGCACCCTGAAGAACGCGCCGAGCAGCCCGAAGCACCCGGCGGCGGACCGCCCGATCTCGCTCACCGCCCCGAGCGGCATCGACCGCGCCGCCCACCACCGCCTCGACGAGGCGTGGCTGGCGGCGGCCTGGAGCCACCCCACCACCCGGGTCTTCGTGGTCTCCGGGGGACAGGTGCTGATCGACGACGGCCCCGACGGCACCACGGAGCTCGTGATGACCCCGGCCTTCGAGGCCCCGGTCACCGAGACCCACCGCTACTTCCTGGGCACGGACGCCGAGGGCGTCTCGTACTTCGCGCTCCAGAAGGACTCCCTGCCGGGCCGCATGGACCAGTCGGCCCGCCCGGCCGGGCTGCGCGAGGCCGGTCTGCTGCTCTCCGACCGCGACGCGGGCCTGATGGTGCACGCGGTGGCCCTGGAGAACTGGCAGCGCCTCCACCGCTTCTGCTCGCGCTGCGGCGAGCGGACCGTCGTCGCGGCCGCCGGGCACGTCCGCCGCTGCCAGGCCTGCGGCGCCGAGCACTACCCCCGTACCGACCCTGCGGTGATCATGCTGGTCACGGACGAGCAGGACCGGGCGCTGCTCGGCCGCCAGGTGCACTGGCCGGAGGGCCGCTTCTCGACCCTCGCCGGTTTCGTGGAGCCGGGCGAGTCCATCGAGGCGTCGGTGGCCCGCGAGGTCTTCGAGGAGGCCGGCGTGACGGTCGGCGAGGTCGAGTACATCGCCAGCCAGCCGTGGCCGTTCCCTTCCAGCCTGATGCTGGGCTTCTTCGCCAAGGCGACCTCCTCGGAGATCAACGTGGACGGCGAGGAGATCCACGAGGCCCGCTGGTTCTCCCGCGAGGACCTGGCCGCCGCCTTCGAGTCCGGTGAGGTCCTGCCCCCGTACGGCATCTCGATCGCCTCCCGCCTGATCGAGCGCTGGTACGGCAAGCCCCTGCCGAAGCCGGGCGACGTGATCTGAGGCACGGAAAGCCCCCGGCCTTCCGGCCGGGGGCCGTGTCGGACCTGCCTGCCACACTGCGGGGCATGTCTCTCGCCGATCTCACCCTCGACCAGTGGCGGTCCTTCGACCTGCCCGCCGCACGCCGCTTCGCCGAGGAGGCCGCGGTCCTGGTCGACGGCCGGGTGACCCTCGTCGACACCACCGAGCACCTCGGTGCCCCGCTGCACCGCGTCCGGATCGAGCGCGAGGGGCAGGATTTCGCCCTGATACCCGGCGGGCCGGTGACCCTCGGCTTCGACCCGGAGGGCTGGCGGCCGACCCCCTGGCAGACCGCCGACTACGCCGAGAGCCTCGCCGAGGGCTTCGCCGACGGACCGGACCTGCGGGCCCATCTGGCCCAGGTGCTCAGCCCCCGCCGAAGCGTCGTCCTCGCCACCGTGCTCATGGCCGTGGAGGACGAGGACCTGACCGAGGAGCCCGCCGACATGCCGGCCGTGCTCGCGGCGCGCGGTCTGCGGATGCCGGGCTCCGACGAGTGGGAGCACGCGTGCGGCGCCGGGGCCGAGACCCTGTTCCGCTGGGGGAACGACTGCCCCCTCGACAGCCTCCCGTACGGGGACGGCCCGGGCCCGCGGAACGAGCCGAACGCCTTCGGCCTGCGTATCGCCTACGACACCTACCGTGCGGAGCTGTCCAGCGACACCACCGCGGTCCACGGCGGGGACGGCGGCGAGTCGGTGTGCGGCGGCTACGGCCACCTGCTGGCCTGGCTGCCCCTGGCCACCGCCCACCGCAACCCGACCATGGCCGAGTTCGTGTACGGCCCGGACGAGCTCCACGAGGACTGCTCCACCCGGCCCGTGCTCGCCCTCTGACCCCACGGCTCCGCCGCCCGCACACGGAAAAACCCCCGACCGGCACCGGGCCGATCGGGGGTCTCGCCCTGCGGAGGTCAGACGCCGATCTTCTGCTTGACCTGCGCGAGGCTCGGGTTCGTCAGGGTCGAACCGTCCGGGAACAGAACGGTCGGAACGGTCTGGTTGCCGCCGTTGGCCTTCTCGACGAACGCGGCCGAATCAGGGTCCAGCTCGATGTTGACCTCGGTGTACGCGATGCCTTCGCGGTCCATCTGGCTCTTCAGCCGACGGCAGTAGCCGCACCACGTGGTGCTGTACATCGTCACAGTGCCCTGCATGACCAGGCGCTCCTCTTGTTCGCGGACGGGTGCCGAGAGGGAGAACGTACGCCCTTCCCGCCCCATTCCCGGAATTCGTATGACCGGCGGCACGTGCCTGCGGATCCCGCTCGTGGATCCCGCCTGTGGATCCCGCCTATGGGTCCCGCCTATGGGTCCCGCCTGTGGATGAGCCGCCGCACCGGCCCTCGCGACCTGGCAGCATGGCGGGGTGACAGCAGCAACGCACTCCACTCTCTTCCCGCAGGTCCCGGAGACGGCCGACGCGGTGCTCGACGGGCTCGACCCCGAGCAGCGCGAGGTCGCCCTTGCCCTGAACGGGCCGGTGTGCGTGCTCGCGGGAGCCGGTACGGGCAAGACGCGGGCGATCACCCACCGCATCGCGTACGGGGTGCGTGCGGGCATCCTGCAGCCCGCCAGTGTGCTCGCCGTCACCTTCACCAACCGGGCCGCCGGCGAGATGCGCGGCCGGCTCCGGCAGCTCGGCGCGGGCGGTGTCCAGGCCCGTACGTTCCACTCCGCGGCGCTCCGCCAGCTCCAGTTCTTCTGGCCGAAAGCAGTCGGTGGCGAGCTGCCCCGGCTCCTGGAGCGGAAGATCCAGCTGGTCGCCGACGCCGCGGCCCGCTGCCGGATCCGGCTCGACCGGAACGAGCTCAGGGACGTGACCAGCGAGATCGAGTGGGCCAAGGTCACCCAGACCGTCCCCGCCGACTACCCGGCCGCGGTCGCCAAGTCCGTCAGGGAGGCCCCCCGCGACCCGGCCGAGATCGGCCAGATCTATGCCATGTACGAGCAGCTGAAGCGCGACCGCTCGGTGATCGACTTCGAGGACGTGCTGCTGCTCACCGTCGGCATCCTCCAGGACCGGCACGACATCGCCGACCAGATCCGCCGCCAGTACCAGCACTTCGTCGTGGACGAGTACCAGGACGTCTCGCCGCTCCAGCAGCGGCTGCTCGACCTGTGGCTCGGCGACCGCGACAACCTCTGCGTGGTCGGCGACGCCAGCCAGACGATCTACTCCTTCACCGGCGCCACCCCCGACCACCTGCTGAACTTCCGCACCCGGCACCCCGGCGCCACGGTCGTGAAACTGGTCCGCGACTACCGCTCCACCCCGCAGGTCGTCCACCTGGCGAACGGGCTGCTCAGCCAGGCCCGCGGCCGGGCCGCCGAGCACCGCCTGGAGCTGATCTCCCAGCGCGACCCGGGCCCCGAGCCGGTCTACACGGAGTACGCCGACGAGCCCGCCGAGGCCGAGGGCACCGCCCGCCGGATCCGCGACCTCATCGCCGCCGGCGTCCCGGCCGGCGAGATCGCCGTCCTCTACCGGATCAACGCCCAGTCCGAGGTGTACGAGCAGGCCCTCGCCGACGCCGGAGTGCCCTACCAGCTCCGCGGCGCCGAGCGCTTCTTCGAGCGCCAGGAGGTACGGGAGGCGGGTATCGCGCTGCGCGGCGCCGCCCGCGCCGGGGGCAACGACTCGCTCCTCGACGACGCCGAGGACCTCCCCGCACAGGTCAGGGCCGTCCTCTCCACCAAGGGCTGGACCAGCACGCCGCCCGCGGGATCCGGCGCCGTCCGCGACCGCTGGGAGTCCCTCGCCGCGCTCGTCCGGCTCGCCGAGGACTTCGCCCGCGCCAAGTCCGGAGCCACCCTCTCCGACCTGGTGGCCGAGCTCGACGAGCGGGCCGCCGCCCAGCACGCGCCGACCGTGCAGGGCGTCACCCTCGCCTCGCTGCACGCCGCCAAGGGCCTCGAATGGGACGCCGTCTTCCTGGTCGGCCTCACCGAGGGCATGATGCCCATCACCTACGCCAAGACCGACGAGCAGGTCGAGGAGGAGCGCCGCCTGCTGTACGTGGGCGTCACCCGGGCCCGGGTCCACCTCACGCTCTCCTGGGCGCTCTCCCGCTCCCCGGGCGGCCGCGCCAACCGGCGCCCCAGCCGCTTCCTCAAGGGGCTGCGGCCCGGCTCGGGATCCCTCGGCACCCTCGGCTCCGGCGGCGGCGCCGGCTCCGTCGAGCGGGGGAGCGGCCCCGTCCGGCGCAAGGCGCGCGGCCCCGTCCTGTGCAGGGTCTGCGGCGCCACCCTCACCGAGGCGGGCGCGATGAAGCTGATGCGCTGCGAGGACTGCCCCTCCGACATGGACGAGGCCCTGTACGAGCGGCTGCGGGACTGGCGATCGGAACAGGCCAGGGAGCTCGGCCAGCCCGCGTATTGCGTGTTCACCGACAAGACGCTCATGGCGATCGCCGAGCGCGTCCCCGCCACCGACGGAGAGCTCTCCTCGATCGCCGGCGTCGGCGTCCGCAAGCTCGACCGCTTCGGAGCCGAGGTCCTGGCCATCTGCGCAGGTGAGGACGGTGGGACGGGCGAGGACGAGGTCTGAGGAAAACTCGTCGAAAAAATAGTTTGCGCCCGCCCCGTCAAGCCCCATAGGTTCTTAACCACGGAAACAGCGCTTCTTCGAAGCCCTGTCTTCGTGCTGTACTTGTCCAAATAAACATGAGGGTCCGGCTCGCACCCGAGCCCTCCGAGACGCCGAGAGGAGGCGATTCCAGTGATCAGCACCACCATTCAGACCCGCACCGCCAGCTCCATCAGCACCGTCAGCATCGTCGGCACGGCCAAAATGACCGATCGCTCGGTCGTCTCCGCCTGCTCGCTCGGCCTCTCCGCCTCGGCGCTCATTGGCACCGGTCTGCCCGTCGCCGGCCTGCCCGTCACCGGTCTTGCCGGTCTCGGTGCGGCCGCCGTGGCTCCGCGCAATGAGCGACCGACCAAGGCACTGGAAGCAGGAGTAGCAGGCAAGGCCACGGCCTATGGCTTTGCGGCGACCGGTGCCGGAACCCAGCAGCAGACGACGACGCACCACCACATGATGTGGGCCTTCCGTGGGCTCGAACCCTGGAGTGATCCAGTCTGATCCATGATCAGACCGGCGCCTTCAGGGCCGCGGAACCCCACCCGGGATCCGCGGCCCTTCTGTTTGTCCCCGAACGGGGACGACGGCGCGAAGGGGCCTCGGGAAAGACACCGCCCGGTACCAGCCGAAACCCCGGCCAACAGGCCGGAACGACCAGACGAGGAAAGACCACCGTGCAACTCGAAGCGCACGCCCCGTCCGTACCGCATTCCGAATCGATCCCCCAGCCCGGCCTCACGGAGGACCCCGCTTTGACCCCCCTCACCGCGCTCACCGCGCTCGACGACGCCATCGAGAACCTCGGCGTCCCCGTACCCTGTCGCGCCTACGACCCCGAGGTCTTCTTCGCGGAGTCCCCGGCCGACGTCGAGTACGCGAAGTCCCTCTGCCAGACCTGCCCGCTCGTCGCGGCCTGCCTGGCCGGCGCCAAGGAGCGCCGCGAGCCCTGGGGCGTCTGGGGCGGCGAGCTCTTCGTCCAGGGCGTGGTCGTGGCCCGCAAGCGGCCCCGTGGCCGTCCGCGCAAGAACCCGGTCGCGGCATGAGCGCCACCGGAACCATCGACCGCCCCCTCACGCACGATCCCCAGAAGCAGGCCCCGATGACCTCTTCCACCAGCGAGCCCGCCGGCTCCGCGACCCCAGTCTTCTCCCCCGCCGCCGCGCACACCGCGCGACAGAACAGGACCCGTGAAATGCAACTCGCCCCAGAAGCCCTGGCCCGTGCCCATATGCACGAGCGACAGCGTGAGGCCGACGCGGAACGCCAGGCCGTGCGCCTGGTCGCCGCCCGGCGCATGCAGCGCCGCGCCGAGCGCGTCTCGCTGCGCGCCCGCCGCGCGCTCGCCATGGCCGTCATGCACTGAGCATCGCCGTGATGCCTCCCGCGGGGGCCGGTCCGAACGGACCGGCCCCCGCGGTGCGTTGTCCGGTCCGCGGCGTCTCCGCCGGGCTATCGTCACCAGGGTGAACGACGCCCGTACCCCCGAGGCACCCTTCGTCTGCGCGCGCTGCGGCAAGACCACCGAGACGCTGCCGCTGACCTGGACCTGCTCGGTGGAGAACGGCCGGCGGCAGTACTTCTGCGAGGACTGCGCCCGAGCCAACATCCGCTCCATCGAAGGCCGCCTGGACTCCACCTGGTGGTGACGCCGCCCCGCCGTTGTGGGCAGGCGTTCCGCAAGGGGCGGAACGGGTGGGCACAACGGAACGGCGCCCATGCCGGCGCCAGAGGCTCCCGCGCCTGAACCCGCACCGCGAGTGACGGTGCACGGGTGGTGCGGGTCCAGGCGCGGAACGCGGAGGCGCCGCGAGAGCGCGCCGTCCCGTGTGCCCACCCGTCCCGCCCTGCGGGACGATTGCCCACACGGGCGTGGGCGGCGCCCGCCCGGGCGCGGGCACACACGGGCGTGGGCGCCGCCCGCCCGGGCGCGGGTCCTACGCGGAGGCCGGCGCCTCGAAGCCCGGGAGCCACTCCGTGAGCTCGTCGCGGAGCCGCACCGTCGCGTTCAACTGGCACAGCACCCCGATCGTGCTCAACGTCACACGGTGTATCAGCAGATACGCCGGCGGCAGGTTCAGCTGCTTGCCCAGCTGGTGCGCCGGAGAGCGCGGGTCCGCGATCCGCGCCGCCTGCGCCCGCATCCAGCCCCGGGTGAAGACGAACTCCTCCGCCTCGGCCGGCTCGATGATCGGCAGCAAGTACTCAAGGACCGCCTCCGGGTCCAGCGCGACGGACTCCTTCACGAAGCCCTCGCCGCACAGCAGCTCGTAGACCGTCTCGGCCTCCCCGGTGACCGCCATCCGCAGACAGGTCCCGATGGTCTCCGGCAGCCCGCCCGGCAGCCGGTCCACCGTGCCGAAGTCCAGGACGCCGAGCCGCCAGCCCTCGGGCCCGTCGTCCTCCCCGGCGCCCGGCAGCAGCCGGAAGTTCCCCGGGTGCGGATCGGCGTGCAGCAGCCCCGTGCGCGCCGGGCCCGAGAAGAGGAAGCGGGCCAGGAGCTGCCCCGCCCGGTCCCGCTGCTCCTCCGTGCCGTCCGCGATCACCTCGGCGAGCGGGACCCCGTCCATCCACTCGGTCACGAGGATCTGCTCCGACTGGTGCACCACCGCCGGCACCACCACGTCCGGATCGTCCGCGAACTCCTCCGCGTGGATCCGCTGGGCCTCCGCCTCCAGGCCGTAGTCCAGTTCCTCGGAGACCCGGTCCCGCATCTCGGCGATCAGCGGCTTGATGTCCATGCCCGGGACGAGCGGGCCGAGCAGCCGGGCGAAGCGGCTCAACTGCGTCAGGTCCGAGAGCAGTGCCTCCCCGGCGCCCGGGTACTGCACCTTCACCGCGACCTCGCGCCCGTCGTGCCACACGGCCCGGTGCACCTGCCCGATCGAGGCCGCGGCCGCCGGCTTGTCCTCGAACTCCAGGAACAGCTCCCGCCATTCGGCGCCCAGCCGCTCCTCCAGGACCGCGTGCACCGTACGCGTCGGCATCGGCGGGGCCGCGTCCTGAAGCTTCGTCAGCGCCGCCCGGTACGGCCCGGCGACCTCCTCCGGCAGGGCCGACTCGAAGACGGACATCGCCTGTCCGAACTTCATCGCCCCGCCTTTCAGCTCACCCAGAACGCGAAACAGCTGCTCGGCCGTGCGCTGCTGGAGCTCGCGGGCGACCAGCTCCGCCGATCTGCCGCCGATCCGCTTGCCCAGACCCCAGGTGGCCCGGCCCGCGAAGCCCAGTGGCAACGCGGCCAACTTGGCGGTCCGGGTGACCGCCTTCCGGGGAAGATCAGACATACGCCCCTCCAAAACCCAGACTGCCGTGCCGCGCAGGGCCGTTACCCCGCCATTGTGTCGTGCGCGTCCCCGGCCGCCGAGGCGCGCTCCCCTTCTCGTCCGCGCGCCGCCCCGCACGGGCAGGCCGGGTGCGGTCTCAGCCGCTCCGCCCGCCACTCCAGGAGCGGCAGCGACACCTCCCAGCGGGTGCCCGTGCTCGCCGGGAGGTCCCCGTCCAGAAACGCCAGCGCGTGCGCGGCGGCCAGCCCCGCCACCGCCGTGGCGAGGCCGAGGTCGCAGGCGGGCAGCGGGTGCGGGGCGCCCGAGCGCCACTGCGCGAGCAGCCGGGGCGTCACCGGGTCCCGGTCCGTCCGCTCCTCCTGGAGGCACCGCGCGCAGGCCGTGCCACCGGGCAGCACGAGCGGCCCGACGACCCCCGTCGCCTCCAGGACGCCCGCGTAGAGGTGGGGGGTGCCGGTGGAGATCCACGGCTCGGCGGGCAAAGGATCGGGGACGTACGCGCCGAGACCGTCCCGGGGCGTCACCACGACGAGTGACAACCCGGGCTCACCCGGACCTTCACCCGGCCCACCCCGACCGCGCGGGCGCCGCGACCCACCGGGCCCGCCCGCCCCGCCCGGTCCGCCCGCCCCGCCCGGTCCGCCCGCCCCGCCCGGTCCGGCCCCTCCCGCCGGTCCACCGCGGCCCAGTTCCCGCGCCCAGCGGCCCACCAAGCGGCGGGCCGCCGTCGTCCGGCGCTCGCCGACCGCCTCGGTCGGGAGGCCGCCCGGGGTCGTCTCCCAGGGCTCGACCCGGCCCGAGTCGAGGACCTCGACCGTGCCCACGCCCGCCGCCGCGAGCAGTGCCGCCACCGTCGCCCCCACCCGCCCCGCGCCGCGGACCTGGACGCGCAGGGCCCGCCGGGCCGTCAGGGTCCGCGCCGCCCGCTCCGGTTCGGGGTGGACCACGGAGAGGGAGGCCAGGTCCGCGCGGAGCGGGTCGAGCGCGACGTCCACCGCGCCGGCGGCCGGCCCCGCCTTCCCGGGCCGCCCGGTCGAGGCGTCCGTGAGGAGCCCGGCCGACTCCAGCCGGCCAAGGAGCGCCTCCAGACGCCCGTCCGGGAGACCGAGCGCCCGCGCCTCGGCCCGCAGCAGCGCGGTCCCGCGGGTGCCGTCGAGCAGCCCGAGCACCGCCCCCGTCTCCTGGTCCACCGGGCCGAGCACCACCGCGTGCGCGGGGGCGACGCCGAACTGGACGCACCGCAGACTCCGCCACGTCCGCCGCAGCGCCGGTTTCACCATCGGATGCATTTCCCCGCCCCCGTCAGTCCGTCCCCATGATCGACAACGGCTTTTCGTGTCGTCCCAGCCGAGAATGGACCGTCGCCGCGACGGCCGCCGAAAGTTGTCCACAGGCCGGGGGATTAGTCATTCAAATGGTGCGCGGTCGGGTCGGATCGTTCCCGAAACCACTCCCGGGGCGGGACTTCCCCGGCCGCCAGCGGGTAACGTCGGGCCCGTGCCCGCCGACCCACAGCGCAGCGTGACCAGCGAACCGCCCCGCGGGGCGGGGACGAGTGCGGTCGAGGTCCGCAGAAGCCCACGGCGGAGGAAATCCGTCTCGGCCTACCGTGAGGGCGACCGGACCATCGTGCTCATCCCGGCCCGCATGTCGGAGGCGGAGGAGCGCCGCTGGGTCGGCGTCATGCTCGACAAGCTCGCCGCCCAGGAGAGCCGGCGGGTCCTCGGCGACAGCGAGCTCACGGAGCGGGCGCTGCGCCTCTCGGAGCAGTACTTCGGCGGCCGGGCCCGCCCCGGCTCGGTCCGCTGGGTGACCAACCAGAACACCCGCTGGGGCTCCTGCACCCCCTCCGAGGGCAGCATCCGCCTCTCCCACCGGCTCCAGGGCATGCCCGAGTACGTCGTCGACTACGTCCTCCTGCACGAGCTGGCCCACCTGCTCGTCCCCGGACACGGCCCCGGGTTCTGGCGGCTCCTCGAGGCGTACCCGCGCACCGAGCGGGCCCGCGGCTACCTGGAGGGCGTGGTCGCCGCCGAACGCCTGCCGCAGCTTCCGGCGGCCCGCGAGGAGTGACGGCGCCGCCGCGCGCGTGCGTGCGTGTTTCCCGATTCCGTACCGAAAACGACCTGGCCTGTCTCAATGTCGTGCACAGACGTTAGCCTGGCGCGAGCATTCGCCATTCGGGATGGGGGACGGTCGTTACGCATGGCCAGGGAATTCCAACGCGGCCACAAGGCCAAGATCAGTGATCTGACTGCGGGGACCGATCTGTACGTGGGTGTGCAGATCGCGGCGCCCGGACTGACTTTCGACATCAGCTGCTTCGGACTCGACGCGGACGAGCGGCTCTCCGACGACCGCTACTTCGTCTTCTTCAACCAGCCGAAGTCGCCGGAGGAGTCCATCCAGCTGCTCGGCGCGCAGTCGGGTGACACCGAGTCGTTCCGCATCACCCTCGACCGCATCCCCGCGAACATCCACAAGCTGTCGTTCACCGCGACGATCGACGGCGCCGGCCAGATGTCCCAGGTCGGCCCCGGTCACCTGCGGATCGTGGCGGGCGGCGAGGAGGTCGCGCGCTACGCGTTCACGGGCGCGGAGTTCACCACCGAACGCGCGGTGATGCTGGGCGACTTCTACCTCAAGGACGTGTGGCGGTTCGCCGCCGTCGGCCAGGGCTTCGACGGAGGCCTGGAGGCGCTCCTGCGGAACTTCGGCGGCGAGGTCGCCGAGGAGGAGCCCGCGGCGCCGCAGCAGCAGGCCCCGGCCCCCGGCTTCGGCC
>NZ_JBSHDU010000005.1:0-76699 GCF_053616475.1 Streptomyces sp. NPDC055815
ACGATTGCCCACACGGGCGCGGGGCGCGGGCCCACAACGGGGCGCGTCGTACGTTGGTCGCATGGCTCGTCCCGCAGGACCCGTACGGATCACCCCACCCCCCTGGCTCACCGCCGGCCTCAGGCCCGCCCCCGCGCCCGTCCCCTGGGCCGCCGTCCTCCGCGCCTCCGTCGCGATGTCGGTGCCGCTCGCCGTCGGGATGGCCACGGACCAGGTCACGTACGGCGCGCTCGTCTCCATGGGCGCCCTCTCGGGTGTCATCGGCGACACCGCCGACGCCTACCGCATGCGGGTCTTCAACATCGCCGTGCCGCAGTTGTTCGGCGCGCTCGGGGTGACCCTCGGGACCCTGGTCTTCGGGGAGGGCTGGCTCGCGGTCCTCGTGCTCACCCTCGTCGCCCTCGTCTCCGGGATGATCTCCTCGATCGGCGCCGTCGCCTCCGTCTCCGGCCTCCTCCTGCTCCTCAACGCCGTCGTCGGCGCCGGCCTCCCCATGCCCGACCCCTGGTGGAAGGCGCCCCTGCTCCTCACCCTCGGCGGACTGTTCGTCCTCGTCCTCACCCTCCTCGGCTGGCCCATGCGCCGTGCCGCGCCCGAGCGGGAGGCCGTCGCCGCCGCCTACCGCGCCGTCGCCGAGCTGTACGAGGCCACCGGCACCGCCGGGTACGACGAGAAGCGGCAGGCCGTCACCGCCTCCCTCAACCAGTCCTACGACCTGGTCCTCGCCCGCCGGGCCCGCCAGCACGGCCGCGCCCCCTCCCTGGTGCGGATCCTGGCGCAGCTCAACGTCCTCATCCCGCTCGTCGAGGCCGCGCCGGCCGCCCATCTGCGGGCCCAGCTGTTCGGGCCGCTGTCCCCCGCGATCCCGGCCGCGGTGCGGGAGCTCGCCGACGCCGTCGAGGAGGGCCGCACCGGCACCCCCGTACTCGATCTGCCGACGCCCGAGCGGCCCGCCGAGAAGGCCGTGGACCACGCCCTGCGCCACGCGGCCGCCGTCGTTTATAAGGCCGACCCCGACCCGTACAACGTCGACGACCGCCTCGGCCGCCCCGCCGCCCTGCGCGTCCGCGCCCGCCGGGCGACCCGCGCCGTGCTGCTCTCCGAGGCGTCCTGGCGGTACGGCCTGCGGCTCGCGCTCTGCATCGGCCTCGCGCAGGCCCTGGTGTCGCTGATCGCCGTGCCCCGCTCGTACTGGGTCGCGCTGACCGTCACCTTCGTCATGAAGCCCGACTTCGGCTCGGTCTTCTCGCGGGCCGTGCTCCGCGCCGCCGGCACCGCCGCCGGGCTCGTCCTCGCCGCCCTGGTCCTCTCCCAGGTGCCGCGCGGCTGGTGGGACGTGCCGGTGATGGCGGTGCTCGCGGCACTGATCCCCGCCTTCTCCGCGAAGGGGTACGCCTTCCAGACGGCGGCCATCACCCCGGTCATCCTGCTCCTCTCCGACCTGCTCAACCACCAGGGCTTCGACCTCGTCCTGCCCCGCCTGTACGACTCGCTCATCGGCTGCGGGATCGCCCTGGTCGCCGGCTATCTGCTCTGGCCCGAGTCCTGGCACACCCGGATCGGGGACCGGCTCGCGGACGCGGTCGCCGACACCGCCGCGTACGTGGCGCGGGCCTTCGACGGTGACACCGACAAGCCCGGCAGGCTGCGGGCCCGGCGGAAGCTCTACCGCGATCTGTCCACCGTCCGCTCCGAGTTCCAGCGGGCCCTGACCGAGCCGCCGCCCACCGGCACCCGCGCCGCCGCCTGGTGGCCGCTCGTGGTGGCCGTGGAGCGGATCGTGGACGCGACGACCGCGGCCAGGATCCGGGTCAACCACGGCGCCCCCGCGCCCGACCCGGCGGAGGTCGCCGCCGTGGAGCGGGAGTTGCGGGAGCTCGCGGACGGACTGCGCGGCACCGACACCCTCGTGGAGGTCCGCACGGAGCTCCACGGCGACGAGAACGGAGTCCTGGCACCCCTCCGCCAGGAGGTCGGCGCGGCCCGCGCCATCGCCGGTCCCGACCTGCGGTAAACCTCCCCCAGGGGGCGTACGGGAGAACTTACCGGCGGTCACGGAACGGAACCCTCCCCACCGCCGTTACCGGAAGCCACTCGGGCGACTACGATGCGCTCGATTCACCGTGATCCGCGCCCGCCGCCGTCGGCAACCGGCCCGGCGAGCCCGCCACTCAGTCGTGCCCTGCCCCGCCTCGCCTCCCCGCCCCCGAGGACCCGCCATGCGCACCACCACGAACAGAGGGCTCCAGCCCAACGTCCTCGGTACCTTCGACACGATCGTGATGGCCGTCGCCGGCAGCGCCCCCGCCTATTCGCTGGCCGCGACCACCGCCGTCCTCTTCGGCGCGGTCGGCCTCGCCGGACCCGCCGCCCTGCTCTACTGCGCGATACCCATGCTCGGGATCGTCCTCGCGTACGCCCGCCTCGGCCGCATCGACGTCAACGCCGGCGCCGGGTACTCCTGGGTGGGCCGCACCCTCCACCCCTTCCTCGGCTTCCTGTCCGGCTGGGCGCTCGTCTTCGCCGCCACCGTGTTCATGGTGGCCGGTTCGCTGCCCGCCGGCACCCTCACGCTCTCGCTGATCAGCCCCGGGCTCGCCGACTCGACCCCGCTCGCGGCGGCCGTCGGCGCCGGCTGGTTCCTGATGATGCTGCTCGTCGTCCTGGGCGGCGCCCGGCTCACCGTACGGGCGCAACTCGTGATGTCCGGCGTCGAGATGCTGATCCTGCTCGCCTTCGTCCTCGCCGCCGTCGCGCACCGCGGCCGGGCCACCGCCTTCGACTGGTCCTGGTTCGCCCTGGACCGCTTCCACGGGCCCGAGGGCTTCGCCGCCGGGGCGCTGATCGCCGCGTTCTACTACTGGGGCTGGGACGTCACCAGCAACCTCAGCGAGGAGACCCGCGACAGCCGCCGCACGGCCGGGCTCGCCGCCCTGGTCGGCGTCGGCTTCGTCTTCCTCCTCTTCGAGGCCTTCACCGTCGCCGTCAACGTCCTGCTGACCGCCGAGGAGATCCGGGACGCCGGACCCAACGTCCTCGCCGTCCTCGGCCAGGAGATCTGGCCCGGCGTCGGCGGCAAGCTCCTCGTCGTCGCCGTCCTCCTGTCCACGGTCGCCACCCTGGAGACCACCCTCCTCCAGGTCACCCGCTCCCTCTTCGCGATGGGCCGCGACCGGACCCTGCCCGCCGCGCTCGGCCTCGTGCACCGCCGCTGGAACACCCCGTGGGTCGCGATCGCCGCCGTCGGCGGCGCCGCCCTCCTGATGTTCTGCGCGGCCGCGGCCGCCGGCTCCGTCCAGCGCATCCTCAGCGACGCCGTCGCCGCGATCGGCCTCCAGATCGCCTTCTACTACGGCCTCGCGGGCATCGCCGCCGTCGTCGCCTACAAGTCGGTCCTGTTCCGCTCCGCACGGAACCTGATCCTCGGCGGGCTGTGGCCGCTGCTCGGCTCCGCGTTCATGCTGTGGGCCTTCGTCGAATCGCTCGGCGAACTCTCCACGACCGCCGTCACCATCGGCCTCGGCGGACTGCTCCTCGGCGTGGTCCCGCTGCTCGTGTACTGGCGCAAGGGCAGCGACTACTACCGCCCGGCCCGCCTGGACGCCGTCCGCGCCCTGGAGGCGGCGGAGGGCTCGGCCCCGGCCACGCGCCCGCGTACCGGACCCCGCGACAAGAGCTACGCGACCGATTTCTGACGCACCACCTCTTCACGAGCACGAGGCTCAGCGACTTCTTCCTACGGCAGCCGAACCCGAAGGAGGCCCCCGATGGCCGTACGCCGCCGCTCCGCGCGCCCGGCACGTCCGGAGCGCTTCGCGCCCGACTTCGACCCGGACTTCGGGGACCGGGCGCTGACCGACGCGCGCCACGACATCGTCATCGGCCGCTGGCAGGGCGTACGGGATCTGCTCGCCGCCACCGGTACGGACTGGGCGCGCCGCACGCACCGGCTGCGGCTCCTGTCGCATGCCGCCGCCGGCAGCTCCACCGTCGAGACCTGGCGGGCCGCCGAACCGGGCAACCCCGACGCGGCCGTGCTGCGGGCGGCGACCGAGGTGGTACGGGTCTTCGACGCGGCCATCGCGGCCGGGCGGGGCGCCACCCTGGAACGGGGCCGGATCGACGCGGCCGTCGACGCCTGCCGGGGCGCGGCCGAGGCGGCACCGGCCGACCCCATGCCCTGGGTGTCGCTACTCTCGGTGGCGCGGTTGTACGAGGGCGGGGTGCCGCGCCGGGAACTGCGGCACTGGTTCGACGAGTTGCGGCGCCGCGACCCGTACAACACCGAGGGGCACATCCAGGTGCTGCGCTACTGGTCGGCGCGGTGGCACGGCACGCACGGCAGCATGTACGACTTCGCCCGTGACGCGGCGGGCGTGGCACCGCCCGGCTCGCCGCTGCCGGTCCTGGTGCAGGTGGCCCGGGTCGAGGAGTACCGGTACATCGCGGACGGGGCGCTCGGCCGGGGTCCGGTGCGCGGCTTCGACCAGCACTGGAAGCACGAGCTGGCGGTGACGGAGCTGCGCCGCACGCACGCCCGCTGGATCGGCGGCAGGGACCCGGAGCGGCCGGTGGCGCCGGAGGAGGTCGCGGACCTCAACTTCCTGGCGCACGCGGCCTGTTACGCGGGGCAGGTGGAGATAGCGCGAGAGCTCCTCGGGATGCTCGGGACGCGCGCGGCATGGGTGCCGTGGGCGTACACCGGGGATCCCGAGGAGCAGTTCGTCCGCTTCAGGGAAGGTCTCGACGTGACCTGATCGGCTCGGACTCAGACGCCGATGTCACGCCCGTCCTTGCGCCACACGGAGACGACGGCCGGGCGGACGATCTTGCCGGGCCCGTCGGGCCACACCGAGGCGGGCTTCTCGACGGAGGCGCCGTCGATCTCGCCCGGGTGCTGCACGGAGACCAGGACGCGGCGGTCCTGGATGAGCGGGCCGCAGGTCTCGGCGCCGGTCGGCACGGTCAGGAACTGCTTGAGCTCACCGCGCCGCTCGCCGCGCGTGGCGACGCCGAACAGGCCGTCGTGCGAGCCGAGCTGGTTGCCGTCGGTGGAGATCCACAGGTTGCCGTGCGGGTCGAAGGCGACGTTGTCCGGGCAGGAGATCGGCGAGACCCGGTCCTTCGGGAAGCCGCCGAAGTAGGTGGCCGGGTCGTTCGGGTCGCCGGCGACGAGGAACAGCCGCCAGGCGAAGCCGTCGCTCGCCGGGTCGTCCCAGTGCTCGGAGAGCTCCAGGATGTGGCCGTGCTTGTTGACGTTGCGCGGGTTGGCCTCGTCGGCGGGGGCGTTGCCCGTGGTGCCGCGCTTGGAGTTGTTGGTGAGCGCGACGTAGACGCGGCCGCTGCGCGGGGACGGCTCGACGTCCTCGGGCCGGTCCATCTTGGTGGCGCCGACCTTGTCACCGGCGACCCGGGAGAAGACGTACACCTCTTCGGCGGTCATGCCGGGCACGTGCGAGACGGCACCGTCGGGACCGGCGGTCGCGAGCGGGATCCAGACGCCGGACCCGTCGAACTCCCCGTCGTTCGGGAGCTTGCCGGTGCCGTCGATCTCCGCGGCGGGCGAGTCACCGGTGAACTTGGCGACGTAGAGGGTGCCCTCGTCGAGGAGGGTGAGGTTGTGCTCGTGGGCGGCCCGGGAGGACCCCTTCTTCATCCGCTTCGAGGAAACGAACTTGTAGAGGTAGTCGAACCGCTCGTCGTCACCCATGTAGACGACGGGACGGCCGTCCTCGGTGAGCCGGGGCTGCGCGGCCTCGTGCTTGAAGCGGCCGAGCGCGGTGCGCTTGCGGGGCGTGGACTCCGGGTCGTACGGGTCGAGCTCGACGACCCAGCCGAAGCGGTGCGACTCGTTCGGCTCCTGCTTGAGGTCGAAGCGCTTGTCGAACCGCTCCCACTTGCGCTCGGAGGCGCCGGTGCCGATGCCGTACCGCTTGTCGGTGGCGGACGACCCGTTGGCGAAGTACTGGTTGAAGTTCTCCTCGCCGTGGAGCGTGGTGCCCCAGGGGGTGGTGCCGCCGGAGCAGTTGTTGAGCGTGCCGAGGACGGTACGGCCCTCCGGGTCGACGGAGGTCCGCACGAGGTCGCTGCCGGCGACGGGCCCGGTCAGCTCGAACTCGGAGGTGGCGGTCAGGCGCCGGTTGAGCCGGTGCCGGTTGACGGCGGTCAGCTTGCCGGTGCGGTGCTCCTCCTGGACCACGACGACGCCGAGACCGTGGGCGGCCCAGGCGATCTCGACCTGCTCACGGGTCGGGTTCTCGGGGTCGTACCCCCGGAACATCAGCACCTCGTCGGTGTACTCGTGGTTGGCGACGAGGACCTGGCGGTGCGGCTCGTGGCGCAGCGGCAGGAGGGAGAGGAAGTCGTTGTTGTAACCGAACTGGCCGGCCTGGGCGGCGGCCGTCTGGTTCTCGGAGTCGAAGGCCGGCGCACCGCGGAGGATGGGCTCGCCCCAGCGGATGACCACGTTCTGCTCGTACCCGGCGGGGACGGTGACCCGGTCGTCGGTGTTGGGCGCGACGGGCGCGAACCGCAGGCCGCGGGCGCCGTCGACGGGCTGCGCCTTCTGCGGGGCGGCCGCCTCGGCCGCGGGGGCGTTCCCGAGGGTGACGGCCCCGCCGACGGCGGAGGCGACGGTCACCACGGCGGCGGCGCGCAGGGCGGAACGGCGCGAGAGCGCGCCGGCTATGACGTCGCCGACGTACTCGTTGTCGCTGGTGTTCGGCACCTCGTGGAAGCAGGCGTCGCCGCAGCGGAACCGGCAGGTGAGAGCGGAACGGCCGCCGCCGTGGGGGTTCATGCTCAGCAGGGGCAGCAGTTTGCGCACTTCGTCCTCCTGGTGTCGGATCACTTCGGCGGCGACGCTATGTGCGTAGATCTGCACAGGGACGGCGCAGGAGTGAACACCGCATGAATGCGCGGCATCCGGGGGCGACCGGGTCACCGGAGGAGGACGGGGCGGCCGCTAACCTTACGTGTCCGCCCTGGCCAGGGATGAACGTCCCGAAACGCCCAGTACGGACATTCACACTGCACCCCCACTCATGCGAAAGGGTTCGCCCATGGGTATTCGGAGCATGCTGCGCAAGGTGTTCGGCCGGGACCGCGAGGAATCCCCGGCAACCTCCGTCCCGCCCCAGACGCGTGAGACCCCGGAGTCCACGACGACACCGGAGCCGACCCCGGCGACCCCGGACGCCCCGGAGGCCGCGGAGGCCGCGGCGACCCCGGACGTCCCGGCGACCCGGGCGACCTCGGATGCCCCCGCGCCCCGGGCGACCCCGGAAGCGGCGGCGCGCCGAGCGGCGGACGACCTGGTGGCGGCGGCGTTCGACAACCCGCAGATCCCGAAGGCGAGGACGGCGGAACCGGAGCTGGGGAAGCGGGGCGAGGGCGCGGAGCCGGAGGCGGCGGCGGAATCGGAGGTCGCCGCTGCGGCGGAGCCGGTGGCGGAGGTCGCGGCTGCGGCGGAGCCGGAGACGGCGGTCGCCGAGGAAGAGCCCGAACTCGCTGCGGAGGTGCAGGAGGAGGCGGCGGAGCCCGCCGCCGAGGCTGCCGAGCCGGAGGCCGAGACTGCGGAGGAGCCGCAGGCGGAGGCCACCGAGGCTGCTGCGGAGCAGCAGGAGGCGGACGCCGCGGAGGAGCCGCAGGCCGAGGCCACCGAGGCTGCTGCGGAGCAGCAGGAGGCGCCCGCCGCCGAGACGGCGGAGCAGGAGGAGGTGGCGGAGCCCGCCACCGAGCCGGAGGCCGAGGCTGCGGACGAGCCGCAGGCCGAGGCCGCCGCCACGGCGGAGCCGGAGGCGGTCGTCGCCGCGGACGCCGACGCGTCCGAACTCGCTCCGCAGGAGCAGGAGCAGGAGCAGGCGGCGGAGCCCGCCGCCGAGACCACCGAGCCGGAGGCCGAGGCTGCGGAGGAGCCGCAGGCGGAGGCCGCCGAGGTGAAGGCTCCCGAGGCTGCTGCGGAGCAGCAGGACGAGGCGCCCGCCGACGAGACGGCCGAGCCCGAGACCCCGGCGGAGCCGGAGGCGGCTGTCGCCGCGGACGCCGACGCGTCCGAAATCGCTCCGCAGGAGCAGGAGGAGGTGGCGGCCCCGGCCGCCGAGACCACCGAGCCCGAGGCGTACGCCGCGGAGGAGCCGCAGGGCGAGGCCGCCGAGCCCGAGGTCGCCGAGCCCGAGGTCGCCGAGCCCGAGGCCGCCGCCCCGGCCGAGCCCGTCGCCGTCGCCGCTGCGGAGCCCGAGGCCGAGGTCGCCCCCGAGCCGGAGGCCCAGGCCGACGAGGCCCCGGCCGACGAGGTCACCGCCGAGTCCGGCGCCCCCGCCCTCCCCCTCCCCGCCCTCAAGGCCGCCGCCCCGCAGCTCGTCGACGCGTACAAGGCCGCCGGGGCGCAGCTCAAGAAGCAGGGGCTCACGGGGGCGCGGGCCGCCGTGTATCTCGTCGTCGACCGGTCCGGTTCGATGCGCGGGTACTTCAAGGACGGCTCCGTGCAGCGCCTCGCCGAGCAGGTCACCGCGCTCGCGGCGCACCTCGACGAGTCCGCCACCGTCACGACCGTGTTCTTCTCGACGGACATCGACGGCACGGTCGACCTGACCCCCGCCGACCTCACCCCCACCCGCGTCGACGAGGTCAACGCGACCCTCGGCCGCCTGGGCCGTACGAACTACCACCGGGCCGTCGAAGAGGTCCTCGCGCACCACGAGAAGAACGACCCGGCCCGCCCGGCGCTCGTGGTGTTCCAGACGGACGGCGCTCCGGAGTCGAAGACGGCGGCCACGCAGGCGCTGGCCGAGGCCGCCGACCGCCCGCTGCACTGGCGGTTCGTGGCCTGGGGCGAGGAGGACAACAAGGCCTTCGACTACCTCCGGAAGCTCGACGGCACCCCCCGTACCGGCACGTACTTCGCGGGCGTGACCCCCGTCGAGACGGCGCACGCCGCGTTCTACCGGGGTCTGCTCGCCGACCTGGAGTTCTAGGAGCAACGAGGCAGCGGAGCTCCTGTGGAAGGGGTGTGTCCTCCAGGACATCCTCACCACAGGAGCTCCGCTGCTCCGGAAGGCCGGCTCCGACCACCGGCACTTTGACCCCGCGCCCGGCCAGGGCGGCCGCGGCGCCGATGACGACCGCCGGGCGGACGTGGCGGCGGGCGGGCGTGGCGGCGGGCCACCGCCGGTCGCCGGGCGGCTACCCGGCGCAGGCGCAGCCACTGCTGCGCGGGGAAGACGGCGGCGTGGCCGAGGAGCCGGGCCGCCAGGAGCGCGGCGTGCTGCGGGCCCGGCCGCGGCGCGGCAGATCCCGTCGCAGCCGTAGGGCTCCGCCCCTCCCGGTCATGGATGTGAGTGGATCTTCGTCGGGCCGTTAGGATTTCGACCATGGCGGCCACTGGATCCGAGAAGCAGGGGGCGAAGGCGTTCTACGTCACGACCCCCATCTACTACGTCAACGACGCTCCTCACCTGGGCCACGCCTACACGACCGTCGCAGGCGACGTGCTCACGCGCTGGCACCGTCAGCGCGGCGAGAAGGTGTGGTACCTCACCGGCACGGACGAGCACGGTCAGAAGATCATGCGCACGGCCGAGGCGAACAACGTCACGCCCCAGGCCTGGTGCGACAAGCTCGTCGAGGAGGCGTGGAAGCCCCTCTGGGAGCACCTGAACATCGCGAACGACGACTTCATCCGCACCACGCAGAAGCGTCACACCGACCGCGTCCAGGAGTTCGTGCAGGACCTGTACGACAAGGACGAGATCTACAAGGGCGGGTACGAAGGCCCGTACTGCGTGGGCTGTGAGGAGTACAAGCTCCCGGGCGATCTCATCGAGGCCGAGGACGGCACCAAGCTGTGCGCCGTCCACAAGAAGCCGGTGGAGATCCTCAAGGAGGAGAACTACTTCTTCAAGCTGAGCGAGTACGGCCCGAAGCTGCTGGAGTTCTACGAGGCGAACCCGGGCTTCATCCAGCCGGAGTCGGCCCGCAACGAGGTCGTGAACTTCGTCAAGCAGGGCCTGGAGGACCTCTCCATCTCGCGCTCGACGTTCGACTGGGGCATCCCGATCCCGTGGGACGAGAAGCACGTCATCTACGTGTGGATCGACGCGCTCCTGAACTACGCGACGGCGGTCGGCTACAACGAGAACCCGGAGAAGTTCGACGAGACCTTCCCGGCGAACGTCCACCTCATCGGCAAGGACATCCTGCGGTTCCACGCGGTGATCTGGCCGGCGATGCTGATGGCGCAGGGCCTGCCGGTCCCGGGCCGGGTCGCGGCCAACGGCTGGCTGATGGTCGGCGGCGAGAAGATGTCGAAGTCGAACCTGACGGGCATCAAGCCGCAGGACCTGACCTCGCACTTCGGCGTGGACGCGTACCGCTGGTACTTCCTGCGGGCGATCGCTTTCGGCCAGGACGGTTCGTTCTCGTGGGAGGACTTCACCGCCCGCTACACGTCCGAGCTGGCGAACGACTACGGCAACCTCGCGTCCCGCGTCGCGGCGATGGTCGGCAAGTACTTCGGCGGCGAGCTGCCGGCGTCGACGGCCGACGGCGACGCGGAGAAGGCGGTCCACGAGGGCCTGGCGAAGGCCGTCGCGGCGGCCGACGCGAAGATCGGCGAGGAGCTGGACTTCCAGGGCGGCATCCTGGCGATCTTCGACTTCGTGAAGCAGGTCAACGGCTACATCACGGAGCAGGAGCCGTGGAAGGTCGCGAAGGACGACTCTCCGGAGGGCAAGGCCCGCCTGGCGACCATCCTCTACACGGCCGCCGAGTCGCTCCGCGCCGTCGCCGTCCTGCTCAACCCGATCATGCCGGAGACCTCGCAGGCCCTCTGGGAGTCCCTGGGCGCGGAGGCGTCCCTGGGCACCCTGGCGGCGCAGCCGGTCCAGTCCTCGGGCACGTGGGGGCAGCTGCCGGCCGGTGCGACGGTGACGAAGGGCGCGGTGCTGTTCCCGCGCCTGGAGGACCCGAAGAAGGACTGACGTACCGACGTACGAAGAAGGCCGCCGTCCCGGTGTCGATCCGGGGCGGCGGCCTTTCCCGTACGGGTCACCAGGTCAGGGCCAGGGCGGCGACGGCGGGCGCCATGTAGACGACCGGGAAGGCGGCGTGGCCGTAGGCGCGGGCGCGGATCACGGTGATCACCGCACCGAGGAAGTACAGGATGAGCCCGATCGCGGCGAGCGTCCCGATGACCGGGACGTAGAACCCGACGACGAGACCGACGGCCCCGGCGGCCTTGGCGGCCCCGAGCCAGTTCCACCAGGCCTGCGGAACCCCGTACTGGGCGAGGGGCTCGACGGTGAACTTGGCCTTGAAGAAGATCGACGCCCCGGAGAACCCGGCCATGAACGCGGCGACGGCGGTGACGACGATGGCGGTGGTGGACATCTCGGCGAACATCTCGGCTCCTTCGGCCTTTCCCGTATCCGCCTCGTTCGAGCCGGACACTGCGCTGACGGAGGCCGGACGGGATGTGTGACAGCGGCCGGAGAATTTCTTCAGGATGTGCGTCAAGCCACCGAACCGTCGACCGGGAGACGCCCTTGCCCGCCACTGAGAACCACGTGTCGCTCAGCAGACTCAAGATCTTCTCCCTCGAGGAGAGCGACCGCTCCGACGGAGGAATGTGCGGCGTCACCTGCCTCGGGGGCGGCGCCGCGGTCGGGCAGGTGTTCGTCCCGGAGTCGGGCGCGGGCACGGAGGGGCCCGACGGCGGGCTCACGCTGGAGCGGATCGAGCGGGACGGGCGGGACCTGAAGTTCTGCGACGCGACGAACTGGGCGCATGTCCACGTCTCCGGCAAGGCATTCGCACGGCTCCGGGAGGGGGACGTCCTCGTCTCCCGCCCGGCCCCCACGTGGGAACAGCGGCTCGAAGCATGCGGACTACGGATCCTGGGCCCCGACACGTCCCCCGACCTGCCCGACGTCCGCAAGGCCCACCAGGCCTACGCCGGCTACGAGGCGGTCCCCACCGTCACGGTCCCCTATGCGCGCCCCGACGCCACGGAAGAGCTGGACCGCCAGTGGAACGCCCTCACGGCATCCGTCGGCCTCATGACGCCGAACTGGGAGTTCTGCATCCCGGTACCCCGAACCGGCTGGGTCCGCGTCCAGGACCCCGTCGGCCTCGACCTGCCCTCCCGCATGCTGACGGGCGCCGACCAGCACGACTTCCTGGCGGTCTCCGCGGACGGGCGGACGATGTGCGCCGTGTCCGCGGAGGAGTACGACACGTGGATCATCCTGCACCACTTCACCGAAGAGGCCTGAGGACCGCGCGGACGGCGGGCACGCGCGGGCGTGGCTGGTGAAAACGTGAGAACGGGCTGTGGGTTCCTCCGCGCGCCACGTGCGGACGGCGTGACAGAACAGCCCAGAAGGACCTGACAGGGTGGCCCGTTCCTCGTTGCTCACGCGAATGAACGCATGACAGCCTGCGCGGATGACTGCTGAGGGGGACGACAGACCGGAGGGCCAACCGCTTTCCAGGCTCGCTGAGTTGGCGGAAGGACCGGCGACGACCGCGCAGCCGACAGCGACGCCGCGGCCGGATCCCGTCGATGAGGAGGCCGTGGCGCGGCGGGAGTTTGCGCGATTGCTCGGCGAATTCCGGCGTACGGCCGTGGTGGTGCCCTTCGACGAGCGCGGAAGTCTGTGGACGGCGGACCTCAACGGGGTGCGGTGGATCTGCGCGTTCTCGGACGAGGAGGCTCTGGCCCGGTTCGCGGTGGCGCGCGGAGAGGCCGAGCGGGAGTGGACGTACCGCACGATCCTCGGCGCGCGGCTGCTCGACGCGATGGTGCCGTTGCTGCCGGGTCCCGGCGGGGTCGCGCTGGACGCGGGGAGTGCGGACGGGGCGCTGTTCCCGCCGGTGGCGGGGATCGTCCCGGACGAGGCGGCGGTGGATCTCGGGGGAACGGGAACAGGGGCACGATGAGCGGGAACGAGCCTGATCTCGCGGCGCCGGCCGCGGCGCTGGCGGCGATAGCGAAGGGCATCGACCTGGCCCATGCCGAGCTGAAGGAGCTCGGCATGATCGGCGAGGCGTCAGCGGGCCGCGGGTTCTCCGACCTCTCCCTCTCCGGGCTCGAACTGGGGCATGGAGGTCTGACGTCGGAGTTCGAGACGTTCTGCGACCGCTGGGAGTGGGGCGTCCGGGCCCTCACGCTGCGCGGAAACGGTTTTGCGCAGGCGGTCGGCCTGTCCGCCGGCTCCTTCGCGGAGCAGGAGCGGTACATCAAGGACTCGATCAAGATCGGCGTGAACTCCCTCAACGGCAACCCGCATCTGTCCGAGGACGAGGTCAAGCAGAAGAGCTGGGACACCATCCGTGACCAGGCGGCGTGGGACGACGCGGACTGGAGCGGTGAGTCCTTCTCCGCGGCGCACGACGAGGTCGAGCAGACCTGGAGGAACACCGCGTACGACGTCGAGGACTCGATGCTCGACGGGCTGGAACGCACGGGTGCGCTGGACCCGGAGCGGCGGGAGAGCGCCGACGGAAGGCTCAGGGACCTGCTCGATCCCGACCGGGCCACCATCGAGCAGGCCGAGCAGCCGCGGTGGGGGGAGAACCGCTGATGGTGGACTGGAACGGTCTGGCCGACAAGCTCGGCGAAGGCGTCGACAAGGGGATCGACAAGCTCGGCGACGGCATCGACAAGGGCAAGGAGATCCTCGGCGAGGGCGTCGACTACATCACCGACAAGGCCGGCCAGGGGCTGGACAGCCTGGGCAGGCACGACTGGGCGGACGGGGTCGAGGACTGGGGCGACAAGACCGCCTCGTCCCTCGGTGCGGAGGTCGGGGAGAAGCAGCTCGGCCAGACCGAGGACGCGGACGAGCTCGTTCACGGCAAGCCCGAGAAGATCGCCGAGTCGGTCAAGAACCTCAGGGACTTCCAGAAGGCCTTCGACCTGGTCGGCGGCGGGATGAGGAAGCTGGACGCGAGTCACTGGAAGGGCGAGGCGGCCGAGGCGTTCCGGGAGAGGTTCCAGACGCTTCCGACGGACTGGCTGCATGCGGCGGACGCGATGGAGCACGCGGCCAAGGCGCTGGAGACGTACTCCCAGGCGGTCGTGAGCGCGCAGGGCAAGGCGCGTGAGGCGATAGCCCTGTTCAGGGAGGGCGACCAGGACTCGAAGGCTGCGGTCGACACGTACAACAAGAAGGTCGACGCCTACAACACGGCACGCGACGGCGACAAGCCGCTGCCGGACCCCGGGGCCTTCTCCGACCCCGGCACGGCCAAGCGGGCGCGGGCCCAGGAGATCCTGAACGACGCGCGGAAGGCCCGCGACGAGGCCGCGGAGACGGCGAAGGCGGCGGTCGGAGCCGCACTGGCCCACGCGCCGAAGGAGCCGACGGGCCGCGAGCGGCTCAAGGCCGAGCTGGTGGACTACGGCCTGGGCCAGAGCATCGAGCTGGCCCACTTCAGCGGCGGCATCGTCAAGGGCACGGCCGGACTGCTGAACTTCGTCCGCTCGGTGAACCCGGTGGACCCTTACAACCTGACCCATCCGGCGGAGTACTACAAGGGCGTCAACATGACGCTCGCCGGCCTGGTGTCCACGGCTGCGAACCCGGACCGGGCGCTCAAGAACGCCTGGGACTCGGCGAAGGGCGACCCGTCGGAGTTCTTCGGCCGGCTTGCGCCGGAGCTGATCGGCTCGAAGGGCGCGGGCCTCATCCGGGGAGGCGTGCGCGCCGGGGTGAAGACCGGCGCGAAGCACCTGCCGGAGGTGGACAAGCCGGGCGGTGTCCGCGGGGATCAGGGGAAGGATCCGCACACCGCCGGCAAGGCGGGTCGAGAGACGAAGTGCAAGAAGGACCCGATCGACATCGCGACGGGCCGGATGCTGCTGCCGCAGACCGACATCGCCCTGCCCGGCTCGCTGCCCCTCGTGTTCCGGCGCACGTTCGACTCCTCGCGCCGCTCGGGGCGCTGGTTCGGCCCGACGTGGTCGAGCACGGTGGACCAGAGGCTGGAGATCGATTCGGAAGGCGTCGTCTTCAGCTGCGACGAGGGCAGCCTCCTGGCCTACCCGCATCCGGCACCGGGCGTCCCCGTCATGCCCACGCACGGCCGGCGGTGGCCACTGGACCGGGTGGAGGACGGCTACACGATCACGGACCCGGACAGTGGGAGGGTCTGGCACTTCGTCGAGCACAGCGACGAACTCGCCCTCCTGGCCCAGATGGACGACCGCAACGGCCGCTGGATCACGTTCGAGCACGACGAGTCGGGTGCCCCGACGGCGATCGTCCACCACGGCGGGTACCACCTGAAACTCACGACGAGCGAAGGCCGCGTGACGGCCCTCCACCTCGCGGACCAGGAGATCCTGCGCTACGGCTACACGGACGGCCACCTGACCGAGGTCGTGAACTCCTCGGGCCGTCCCCTGCGCTTCGGCTGCGACGAGCACGGCCGCATCACCTCGTGGACCGACACCAATGGAAGCCGCTTCGACTACGTCTACGACGACCAGGACCGCTGCACGTACCAGTCGGGCACGAACGGCCACCTGGAAGCCACGTTCACCTGGGACGACGTGGACCCGGCCACCGGCCTCCGCATCACCACCCTCACCGACGGCCTCGGACACACCGAACGCCACCTGATCAACGACCGCGCGCAGGTGGTCGCCGAGATCGACGCCCTGGGTGGGGTCACCCGCTTCGAGTACGACCGCCACAACCGCCTGCTGTCGCGGACGGACCCGCTGGGCCACGTAAGCCGCACCACCTACGACGACCAGGGCCGGCCGACGGCGCTGGAACGCCCGGACGGTCGCCAGGCGCGGGCCGAGTACGACGAATGCGGCTACCCGATTCGCATCACGGGCACCGACGGCAACGTCACCCGCCAGACCTTCGACGAACGCGGCAACCGCACGTCGGTGACGGCCCCTTCGGGCGCCCGGACGGAGTTCGCGTACGACGAGTCGGGCCGGCTGACCTCGGTGACGGACCCGCTGGGCGCCACGACGCGACTGGTCGTGGACGCCCGCGGCCTCCCCGTCGAGATCACGGACCCCCTGGGCGCCACGACCCACTACTCCTACGACGCCTTCGGCCGTACGGTCCAGGTCACGGACCCCCTGGGCGCGGTCACACGACTGGAGTGGACGGTCGAGGGCCACCCGTCCCGGCGCACCGCACCCGACGGCACGGTGGAGTCCTGGACGTACGACGGCGAGGGCAACTGCCTCAGCCACACGGACGCGCTGGGCGGCACGACACGCTTCACGTACACCGACTTCGACCTCCTGACCTCCCGCACGGGCCCGGACGGAGTCCGCTACGAGTTCGCCCACGACACGAACCTGCGCCTGACACGGGTGACGGCCCCGCAGGGCCTGATCTGGGACTACGCGTACGACGCGGCGGGCCGGCTGGTCACGGAGACGGACTTCGACGGCAGGACGCTGGGCTACGCGTACGACGAGTCGGGCCGGCTGACCTCCCGCAGGAACGGCCTCGGGCAGGAGATCCGCTTCGAGCGCGACAGCCTGGGCCGCATCGTCCACAAGGACGTCGAAGGTGCGGTCAGCACGTACGAGTACGACGTCTTCGACCAACTGACGACCGCGACCGGCCCGGACGCGAAGCTGGCGCGCCTCCGGGACCGCTACGGCCGCCTCGTCTCGGAGACCGTGAACGGCCGCAGGCTCTCGTTCACGCACGACGCGCTGGGTCGGCGTACGGGTCGGACGACACCGGGCGGTTCGACGAGCACGTGGTCGTACGACGCGGCGGGCCGCCGTACCGAACTGACCTCGTCGGGCCGAACACTCTCCTTCGCTCACGACGCCCTGGGCCGCGAAACGTCCCGCCGAATAGGCGACTTCGCGAACCTGTCGTCCTCGTTCGACACGATGGGCCACCTCACCGCGCAGGAGGTCACGGGCGGTTCGGGGCGCCGCCTCCAGCACCGCGCGTACACGTACCGCGCGGACGGCGGCCTCATCGGCATAACGGACGAACTCTCGGGCGCCCGCCGCTTCGACCTGGACACGGCCGGCCGTGTCACGGCAGTCCACGCCCACAACTGGACGGAGCAGTACGCCTACGACGACGCCGGCAACCAGACGGAGGCGTCCTGGCCGTCGACGCACCCGTCCCACTCGGCGACAGGGGCACGTGCGTACGCAGGGACACGGATCACGACCGCGGGCTCCATCCGCTACGAACACGACGCCCAGGGCCGAATAGTCCTGCGCCAGAAGCCCCGCCTCTCCCGAAAGCCGGACACCTGGCGCTACGAGTGGGACGCGGAAGACCGCCTGACGTCGGTGACGACGCCGGACGGCACGGTGTGGCGGTACAGGTACGACCCCCTGGGCCGCCGAATATCGAAGCAGTCCCCTTTCGAGACGGTCCACTTCACCTGGGACAGCTCAACCCTCTGCGAACAGACGACGACCGAAGTCACCCTCACCTGGGACCACGTGGGCCTGCGCCCCCTGGCCCAGACGGAACGCCGCACGGGCACGGACTCCACCGACGAGCGCTTCTTCGCCATCGTCACGGACCTGATCGGCACCCCGACGGAACTGGTCGACGAGTCCGGCGAGCTGGCCTGGCGCACTCGCGCAACACTCTGGGGTACGACGACGTGGACCCGCGATGCCACGGCATACACCCCGCTGCGCTTCCCGGGCCAGTACTTCGACCCCGAATCTTGCCTGCATTACAACTATTTCCGCTATTACGACTCGGAATCGGCCCGCTACCTCAGCCAGGACCCCCTGGGGCTGACCCCTGCCCCGAATCCGGCTACATACGTCCACAACCCACACAGGTGGAGCGACCCACTAGGACTCTCACCCTGTCCCGACGAACGCGGTAAGTACGATTTCCGACAACCAAACCCTCAGTTTCCGCCTGACCAGGCTGCCGTGGACGCCATGAGGTCCGCCCCACGCGGTGGAAACATCGATTGCTCGGAGATTGCGGAACGAGTACTCGAGGGTTCTAGCGGCAACGGGAAGATCATCAACTTCACACTTAGAGGAGGCGACGATATAAACATCCCGGAGGATATGGGTTCAGATGTATCGGGGTATCGATATCATGACGTATACACGGATGGCAAGTACGTATACGACCCCGCAATGAGTAGCGACCCCATTCCCTACGGAGACTATGAACGCGCGATTCGACTGAATAACCCTGGGAAGAAACTGATCGTCGGCAACGGCGGATACGACGGCCCTCTCTGGTGACGAAGAGAAAGGTATCGGAGGCATGTCGACACGTTTCCATGTGGCGGGCGAGACAATCAGCCGTCTTGGGGCTTTGAAGTGGTTCAAACTCCCTGTGATTCGTCACCCCGACCTCGGCCATCTTCAAGTGCCTTACATCGGTTGGCGGTTCGCCGAACCCAGCAGTTCGAAGCTCCAGTTCGTTGAAGAGGCCGTGCGCACGACACCTACCCAGGTGGACTGGCGCGTGGACACGTCCCGGAGGAACTGGCTCCTCGCTCCGGCACGCATCCTGGGAGGCGGTGCGAACCCGGCCGCCTCACCCGCCTTCAACGAACGCGTCGAGACGGCCACGCGGGACCAGAGTTTCTGCGCGCAGGCGTGGGACGACCTCGACGCGATCATACGGACGTTGGGCGTGCTCACCGCCGCGCGGGAGAACCCGCACGAGGGCTGAGCTGTCGCGGCCGGAGGTCAGGACCGCTGATCGTTCACGTGAGATGCAAGCGCTGATCGACAAACCGGAGAACTGGCCGTGACCGGCGTTGAATTCCTCGCCTCTTTCATCACCGCCTTGGAGCTGCATGGTCTCCGCATCGGCTCGACACACGACGAGGTCGACCGGGCCCGTCATCCCTTCGTGGTATCGCGGCGAGGAAGGGGCGTGGTCCGAGCTCCGGCCGGACGAGTGGACGGTCATGGTGAACGAGGCGCGTGGCGACAGGTGGGAGCACTTCTCCGTTTCCTGCACGCAGTTCCTCGCGTCTTCGCTTGCCGGGGAACTTCACTCGGACATCCTCTCCTCCCTCTTTCCCCGCGCTCCACATGAGTTCCGTCGGCTCCGTGCGGTCTGATGGCGCAACACGAAAGGGCCCGGATCCGTGAGGATTCCGGGCCCTTCATGAACGTGCGGTGGGCTTAGCGGCCCGCGTCCGGGTGGACCGACTCCGTGACCGGGCGGTCCTCCGTGACGGCCTTCTTCTCGACCGGCTTGCGGAGCTGGATGTTCAGTTCGCGCAGGCGGGACTCGTCCAGCTCGGTCGGGGCGCCCATCAGGAGGTCCTGGGCGTTGCCGTTGAGCGGGAAGGCGATCGTCTCGCGGATGTTCGGCTCGTCGGCGAGGAGCATCACGATGCGGTCGACGCCCGGGGCGATGCCGCCGTGCGGCGGGGCGCCGTACTCGAAGGCGCGGAGCATGCCGGCGAACTCGGACTCGACGGTCTCGCGGGAGTAGCCCGCGATCTCGAAGGCCTTGAACATGATCTCGGGCTCGTGGTTCCGGATGGCGCCGGAGGAGAGCTCGATGCCGTTGCAGACGATGTCGTACTGCCAGCCGAGGACGTCCAGCGGGTCCTGGGTCTCCAGGGCCTCGAGGCCGCCCTGCGGCATGGAGAACGGGTTGTGCGAGAAGTCGATCTTGCCGGTCTCCTCGTCCCGCTCGTACATCGGGAAGTCGACGATCCACGCGAAGCGGAAGACGTTCTCCTCGAACTGGCCGGCGCGCTTGGCGGCCTCGACCCGGACCGGGCCCATGATCTTGGAGACCTCGTCGAACTCGCCCGCGCCGAAGAAGATCGCGTGGCCGGGAGCGAGGCCGAGGCGCTCCGTCAGGACCTTGATGTTCTCTTCGGTGAGGAACTTGGCGATGGGGCCGGTGAGGGCGTTCTCCTCGCCCACGCGGACCCAGGCCAGGCCCTTCGCGCCGAGGGAGACCGCGAAGTCGCCGAGCTGGTCGAAGAACTTGCGCGGCTGGTCGCCGGTGTTCGGGACGGCGAGCGCGCGGACGTGCTTGCCGGCGAAGGCCTTGAACTCGGAGTTCTCGAAGACGTCCGAGATGTCGACGAGTTCGAGGTCGGTGCGCAGGTCCGGCTTGTCGTTGCCGTACTTCAGCATCGACTCGCGGAAGGGGATGCGCGGGAAGGGGGAGGTGACGTGGCGGCCGCCGCCGAATTCTTCGAAGAGCTCCGTCATGAGCTTCTCGATCGGCTGGAAGACGTCCTCCTGCTCGACGAACGACATCTCGACGTCGAGCTGGTAGAACTCGCCCGGCGAGCGGTCCGCGCGGGCGTCCTCGTCGCGGAAGCAGGGCGCGATCTGGAAGTACCGGTCGAAGCCGGAGATCATCAGCAGCTGCTTGAACTGCTGCGGCGCCTGCGGCAGCGCGTAGAACTTGCCCGGGTTCAGACGGGACGGGACGACGAAGTCGCGGGCGCCCTCGGGGGAGGTCGCGGCGAGGATCGGGGTCGCCATCTCGTTGAAGCCGAGGGCCACCATCTTGGAGCGGATGGAGGCGATGACGGCGGAGCGCAGCATGATGTTGCGGTGCATGCGCTCGCGGCGCAGGTCGAGGAAGCGGTACTCCAGGCGCCGCTCCTCGTTGACGCCGTCGTCGGCGTTGATGGTGAAGGGGATCTGCTTCGCGGCACCCAGGACCTCGACCTCGGCGGCCTCGATCTCGATCTCGCCGGTGGCGAGCTCCGGGTTGACGTTGTCGGCGCCGCGGGAGACGACCTTGCCGTCCACGCGGACGACGGTCTCCTTGGTCAGCTTGTCGAGGACCTCGGCGGCGGGGGTGCCGGGCCGGGCGACGAGCTGCGTGATGCCGTAGTGGTCGCGCAGATCGATGAAGAGGATGCCGCCCAGGTCGCGCCGATTGTGCAGCCAGCCGCTCAGCCGGACGTCGGTGCCGACGTCAGAGGCGCGGAGCTCGCCGCAGGTGTGGGACCTGTACCGATGCATCGTCGTTCATCCAGTCTTCGGGATCTTGGGTCGTGGGGCGCCGGCCGGCCGTGACCACTGTCACAGATGTCACAGGACACGAGGGCAGACCCACCCAGAGTACCGGCCAGGCCAAGATCGCATTTCGAATAGTGTCGGTGGCGACCTGCTGTCCGATATTCATAAAGTGGGGCAATGCGCACCGAGGACGTCCTGGCCGCGATCGCGACCGGCCTGTGGCGCTGGGACAACGCGTCCGGGATCGTCTCGCTCGACGCCGAGGCCGCCCGGCTGCTCGGGCTGCCCTCCGAGCCCGTGCGGCTCTCCGAGGCGGCCGTGCGGTCGCGTTTTCATCCGGTCGACTGGAACGAGATCGACGGGGTGGTCAACCTCGCCGTCGCCGAGGGCACCCTCGCCGAGGCCCGGCTGCGGATCATGGACGAGCACGGCCGGGTGATCCGTACCGTACGGAGCAGGTCGAAGCCGCTCATCGAGGGGAACGACTACCAGCTGGTCGGCACGCTCCAGGAGGTCGCCGAGCAGGTGCCGGGCACCGCGGCCCGGACGCCCATCACCGGCGACTGGCGTCGCTCCCGGGAGGCCTTCCTGCTCGACGCGGGCCGTGCGCTCGCCGAGGCGCGGTCGACGGCCGAAGTCCTGCGGGTGGCGGCCTCGCTGTCCATGCCGGGCTTCTCGCCGGACGGACTCGCCGTCTTCGGCGTGGCGGGCGAGCGGCTGACGGTGATCGGCCACCACGGGCACAGCGAGGGCGACGAGGGGCCGTTCTCGTCGATGTCGCTGGACACGGACTATCCGGCGGCGGAGGTCGTACGGACCGGGCGGGCGATCTATCTGCCGACGCCGGAGGAGTACCTGCGGCGGTTCCCCATGACGTGGCCGCTCGCGCAGCGGTTCGGGCGCCGTTCCTGGGCCTTCGTGCCGCTGGTCGTCGCCGGGCGGACGATGGGGGCCTGGATGGCGGCCTTCAAGCACCCGGTGGCGTTCACGCCCGACGAGCGTTCGGTGCTGACGACGGTGGCGCGGATGCTCGCGCAGGCCCTCGCACGCGCGGGCGTGGCCGAGTCCGAGCGCGAGCTGTCGCTCGGACTCCAGCGGACGATGATGCCGGTCCTCGGCCCCGGCATCCCCGGCATCCAGGTCGCCGCGCGGTACGTGCCGACCGGCGGCGGGCTCCAGGTCGGCGGCGACTGGTACGACATGATCCGGCTGCCCGGCGGCTCCACCCGCACCGGCGGGCGCGGCCCGGGCCGGATCGCGCTCGTCATCGGCGACGTCCAGGGGCACGACGTGCGGGCGGCCGGTCTGATGGGGCAGCTGCGGATCGCCCTGCGCGCGTACGCCTCCGAGGGCCACCGGCCGGACGCGGTGCTCGCCCGGGCCTCGCGCTTCCTGTACGGGATCACGGACGGGGACGACGCCGAGGAGAACGGCGGACCGCGCTTCGCGACCTGCCTCTATCTGGAGGTCGACCTGGAGACGGGGTCGGTCGACATCGCGCGGGCCGGGCATCCGGATCCGGCGGTACGGATGAACGATGGAACGGTTCTCCTCAGGCCCACGGCCGGGGGGCTGCCACTCGGCATCGACCCCGACACCGACTACCCGACGACCCGGCTCACCCTGGACCCCGGCGAGACCCTCATGATCTGCACCGACGGGCTCCTGGAGACCGGCGGGCACGACCTGGACAGCGGCTGGGAGCGGGTACGGGAGCTCCTTGAGTCCCACGACGGCGAGGACCTGGAGGGGCTCGCCGACGCCCTCGTGGAGGCCGTCCACGGGCCCGGCTCGCACCACACGACCGGCCCGCTCGCCGACCGCCGCGAGGACGACATCGCCGTCCTGCTGCTCTCCCGCCGGCCCGCCGGCACCGTACGGGAAGCCCCCCGCCGCACCCTGATGTCCATCGCCCAGGCGGAACCGGAGCGGATCGCCGAGGCCCGCGAGCAGGTACGGCAGCTGCTGCACGACTGGTCGGACGAGGACCAGCTGGACGCGGCGGTCCTGATGGTCTCCGAGATGGTCACGAACGTCCTCGTCCACACCGACGGCGACGCGCTCCTCGTCGCCGAGGTGGCGTGCGGCGAGAAGTCGCGGCGGCTGCGGGTGGAGGTCTCGGACGGCAGCGACGAACTGCCGCACAAGCGGCACCCGGGGGAGATGGCGTCGAGCGGGCGGGGACTGGTCCTGATGGAGATGCTCGCGGACGCGTGGGGGGTGGACCCGCGGGGCGAGGGCAAGGCGATCTGGTTCGAACTGAACGAACCGGAGTCGGCCGACGGCTGCTGCGGCTAGCCCGCCCGTTGTGGGCCTGCGCCCCGCCCGTTGTGGGCAGGCGTTCCGCAAGGGGCGGAACGGGTGGGCACAACGGAACGGCGCCCCTGCCGGCGCCCGAGGCTCCCGCGCCTGAACCCGCACCACCAGCTCGGTGCACGGGGTGCGGGCCCAGGCGCGGAACGCGGAGGCGCCGCTGGGCGCGCCGTCCCGTGTGCCCACCCGTCCCGCCCTGCGGGACGATTGCCCACACGGCGGTGGGCGGGGGCGCCGCCCAGCCGGGCGCGAGCCCCACACGGCGGTGGGCCGGGGCACCGCCCAGCGCGGGCGCAGGTCGCACGTCGGCCGGGGCGCCGCCCGACCGGGCGCGGGATCCCCGCGCCGCCCGACCGGGCGTGGGATCCCCGCGGGGCGCAGACTGGTGTCGTACGGCCGCCGGGGGGACCACGGAGTGCGCCATGGACACCCACAAGGTCGGCAGCGACACCACGGTGCTCGCCGACAGCCTCGACATTCCGGGCATCGGACACATCCCCGTCAACGCCTACGTCCTCACCGCCGCCGAACCCGTCGTCGTCGACACCGGGCTCTCCATCGAGGACCGCGACTTCCTCACCACGCTCAGCGGGGTCATCGACCCGGCCGACGTCCGCTGGATCTGGCTCACCCACCCCGACCGGGACCACACCGGCGGCATCTTCGACCTGCTCGACGCCGCCCCACGCGCGCGCGTGGTCACGACCTTCCTCGGCTTCGGGATCATGACGACCGAGCGGCCGCTGCCGATGGACCGGGTGTACTTCCTCAACCCGGGCCAGTCCCTCGACGTCGGCGACCGGGCGCTGCACGCCTTCCGGCCGCCGCTCTTCGACAGCCCGGCCACCGTCGGCTTCTACGACGACCGGACCCGGATCTGCTTCAGCTCCGACTGCTTCGGCGGCCCGATGCCGAGCGCCGAGATCGCCGAGAGCGGGCACGCGAGCGATCTGAAGCCGGAGGAGCTGCGCCGGGCGCAGCTGCTGTGGGCGACGCTCGACAGCCCGTGGGTGCACCTGGTGGACCCGGAGAAGTACCGGGCGACGCTCGCGCCGCTGGCGCAGCTGAACCCGGAGATCCTGCTGTGCACGCATCTGCCGCCGGCCGTACGGATGATGGACCGGATGCTGGAGACGATCGCGGCCGCCCCGGACGCCGACCCGTTCGTGGGACCGGACCAGGCGGCTCTGGAACAGCTCCTCGCCTCGTTCGAACCGGGTGGGCTCGCGCCGGCCTAGGAGGTCTCGTCCGGGGGCGTCCCGTACCTCGTGCGCAGCTCGCCCAGGATGCCCGTCGCCGCCGCCGTCAGCGGTACGGCGAGCAGCATGCCGAGCACGCCCGCGACGGACGCCCCCGCCGTGATCGCCAGCATCACCACCGCCGGGTGCATCTGCACGGTCCGGCTCTGCACCATGGGCTGGAGGACGTTCCCCTCGATGACCTGGACGGCCAGGACGATGCCGAGCACCCACAGCGCGATGACGAAGCCCCGGTCGGCGAGGGCGACGAGGACGGCGACCGCGCCGGAGAGGAAGGCGCCGAGGTACGGGATGTAGGCGGTGACGAAGACGAGCGCGGCGAGCCCGACCGCGCCGGGCACGTCGAGGACGACCAGGCCGACGCCGATGAGGACGGCGTCCACGAGGGCGACGAACGTCGTACCGCGCATGAAGCCCTCGACGGCCTCGAACGCCCGGCGCGCCATGGCCTCGACGAGGTCGCCGGTGGCGTGCGGGGCGAGGGAGCGCAGGGCGCCGGCGGCCCGGTCGGAGTCCTTGAGGAAGAAGAAGATGAGCAGCAGGGCGAGGACGGCGGTGGCGAGCAACTCGCCGACGACGCTGATGCCGCTGATGACCCCGGAGGCGGCGGTGGCGCCGAACCTCTCCAGGAGCGTCCTGGCGTTCTTGGCGAGGTCGCCGAGGGAGGTCCCGGCCGCGCCGAAGTGATCGGCGATGTCGGTGGCGGCCTGCCGGAGCGAGGCGATGATCTGGTCGCCGGTCTCGACGAGGGCGGCGACGACGATGTACGTGGCGCCGCCGACGACCGCGAGGACGGCGACGACCGTGAGCGCGGCGGCGAGCGACCTGCGGACCTTCATCCGGACCAGGCGCCGGTGGAGCGGGCCGAGGAGGGCGGTGCCGAGGATCGCGAGCAGGACGGGGGTGACGGCCGTCTTGAAGACGACGCAGAGCCAGACGAAGACGGCGGCGACCCCGGCGGCGAGGAGCAGGACGACGCACCAGGCGGCGAACCGGCGGGCGGGTTCGGGGAGGAGCGGCGCTCGGCTGGTCTGCACCTCCTCACCGGACCATGTCCGTCGGTGTGTCGTCGCCTGCTGACGGGCCGTCCGGGTGACGGCCCGTCATCGGGCTCGTGTACCTACTCGCCCATCCCGTGCACCGCCGGGATCGTGCCGAGGCGGCCCGCCTGGAAGTCCTCGAAGGCCTGGCGGAGTTCGGCCTGGGTGTTCATCACGAAGGGGCCGTAGTGGGCCATCGGCTCACGGATCGGCTGTCCGCCGAGGAGCACGACCTCCAGGTCGGGGGTGTTCCCGTCCTGCTTCTCGTCCGCGCGGACGGTGAGCACGCCGCCCTTGCCGAAGACGGCGGTCTGGCCCATGTGGATCGGCCGCCGTTCGGCACCGGCCGTGCCGCGGCCGGCGAGCACGTACGCGAGGCCGTTGAAGTCCTCGCGCCACGGCAGGCTGATCTCGGCGCCGGGGCGCAGGGTGGCGTGGATCATCGTGATCGGGGTGTGGGTGATGCCGGGGCCCTGGTGGCCGTCGAGCTCGCCGGCGATGACGCGGAGCAGCGCGCCGCCGTCGGGGGAGGTGAGGAGCTGGACCTGGCCGCCGCGGATGTCCTGGTAGCGGGGGGCCATCATCTTGTCGCTGGCGGGCAGGTTCACCCACAGCTGCAGGCCGTGGAAGAGGCCGCCGCTGACGACGAGGGACTCCGGCGGGGCCTCGATGTGGAGGAGGCCGGAGCCGGCGGTCATCCACTGGGTGTCGCCGTTGGTGATGGTGCCGCCGCCACCGTTGGAGTCCTGGTGGTCGAAGGTCCCGTCGATGATGTAGGTGACGGTCTCGAAGCCTCGGTGGGGGTGCCAGGGCGTGCCCTTGGGCTCTCCGGGCGCGTACTCCACCTCACCCATCTGGTCCATCATGATGAACGGGTCGAGGTACTGGTAGTTGATCCCGGCGAACGCGCGGCGCACCGGGAAGCCCTCGCCCTCGAAGCCCGAGGGCGCCGTGGTGACGGCGAGCACGGGGCGGGCGACGGCATCGGCGGCGGCGGCGACGCGCGGCAGGGTGAGCGGGTTCTCGACAGTCACAGCGGGCATGACCGGACCTCCTAGGTGCGACCTTGTACGACCACTTTAGTTGAACGCTGAACTTCTTGCCACCCGGAACGCGGAACGCCCGGGAGGAATTCCCCCCGGGCGCCCCCGTCGCACACGACCTCCGTCAGCCGTACATCCGCCGCATCGCGAAGTCGACCATCTGCTCCACGGCCTTCGCGTCGAAGACCATGCGGTGATCACCCTCCATGTCGAGGACGAAGCCGTAGCCGGTCGGCAGCAGGTCGATCACCTCGGCGCCGGTGATCACGAAGTACTTCGACTCCTTGCCCGCGTACCGCCGCAGCTCCTTGAGCGAGGTGAACATCGGGATGACCGGCTGCTGGGTGTTGTGCAGGGCCAGGAAGCCGGGGTTGTCGCCGCGCGGGCAGTAGACCTTGGAGGTGGCGAAGATCTGCTGGAAGTCCTCGGCGGCGAGGGTGCCGGTCGTGAAGGCGCGCACGGCGTCCGCGAGGGAGGGCGGCGAGGGCTCCGGGTAGAGCGGGGGCTGCTGCTGGGCGTACCCACCGCCCTGCATGCCGCCCGGCATTCCGGCCTGCGGCGGGGCGTACTGCCCCTGCTGGGGCGGCGCGTACTGCTGCTGGGCACCCGGGTTCTGCTCGTAGCCGTACATGGGTCCAAGCCTATCGAGACGCGTTCGCGCACCTCTACACGTCGGGGCATGGAGGGTTCTCCTGGGGAGGAGGGGAGGGGGGTGGCCGCCCGCCGGCACACAGGGACGGGCGCTCCGTCACGTACCGTAGCCGATCGGTTACGCAGGATGCCCCGCTCGCCCGAAATATTCACCCTTGCGTCGGCGAGCCCCTGACCAGGGTTGACGGCGGCGCGGGACGTCGCGGACGTCACAGATGGCCGGATAGGGGTTGCTTCTTATTACCGGTGGGTAGCATCATCGGAGAGAGCGTGTTGCTACTCGCTGGTACGTGTACGAGGAACCTGCCTCCCCGAGCCTTACGGAGCCGTCGCCATGGGGCACTACAAGTCGAATCTCCGCGACATCGAGTTCAACCTCTTCGAGGTCCTCGGCCGCGACAAGGTGTACGGCACCGGTCCGTTCGAGGAGATGGACGTCGAGACCGCCAAGAGCATCCTCGACGAGATCCGCCGTCTCGCCGAGAACGAGCTGGCCGAGTCCTTCGCCGACGCCGACCGCAACCCGCCGGTCTTCGACCCGGAGACCAACACCGCCCCGGTCCCGGCCACCTTCAAGAAGTCGTACAACGCCTTCATGGAGTCCGAGTACTGGCGCCTGGGCATCCCCGAGGAGATCGGCGGCACCGTCTCCCCGCGCTCCCTGATCTGGGCCTACGCGGAGCTCCTCCTCGGCTCGAACCCGGCCATCTGGATGTACTCCTCCGGCCCGGCCTTCGCCGGCATCCTCTACAACGAGGGCAACGAGGCGCAGAAGAAGGTCGCGCAGATCGCCGTCGAGAAGCGCTGGGGCTCCACCATGGTCCTCACCGAGCCCGACGCGGGCTCGGACGTCGGCGCCGGCCGCACCAAGGCCATCCAGCAGGAGGACGGCTCCTGGCACATCGAGGGCGTCAAGCGCTTCATCACCTCCGGTGAGCACGACATGGAGGAGAACATCCTCCACTACGTCCTCGCCCGCCCCGAGGGCGCCGGCCCCGGCACCAAGGGCCTGAGCCTCTTCCTCGTCCCGAAGTACGAGTTCGACTGGGAGACCGGCGAGCTGGGCGCCCGCAACGGCGTCTACGCCACCAACGTCGAGCACAAGATGGGCCTCAAGGCCTCCAACACCTGCGAGATGACCTTCGGCGACCAGCACCCCGCCAAGGGCTGGCTGATCGGCGACAAGCACGACGGCATCCGCCAGATGTTCCTCATCATCGAGTTCGCCCGCATGATGGTCGGCACGAAGGCGATCTCCACCCTCTCCACGGGCTACCTCAACGCCCTGGAGTACGCCAAGGAGCGCGTCCAGGGCACCGACCTGGCCAACTTCATGGACAAGGCCGCGCCCAAGGTCACCATCACGCACCACCCCGACGTCCGCCGCTCGCTGATGACGCAGAAGGCGTACGCCGAGGGCATGCGCTCCCTCGTCCTCTACACGGCCTCCGTGCAGGACTCGATCGCGGTCAAGGAAGCGGCCGGCGAGGACGCCAAGGCCCTGCACGGCCTGAACGACCTGCTGCTCCCGATCGTGAAGGGCTACGGCTCCGAGAAGGGCTACGAGCAGCTCGCGCAGTCGCTCCAGACCTTCGGCGGCTCCGGCTTCCTGCAGGAGTACCCGATCGAGCAGTACATCCGGGACGCCAAGATCGACACCCTCTACGAGGGCACCACGGCCATCCAGGGCCAGGACTTCTTCTTCCGCAAGATCGTCCGCGACCAGGGCGCCTCCCTGAACGCGCTGTCCGAGGAGATCAAGAAGTTCCTCGCGGTCGGCACCGGCGGCGAGGAGCTGGCCGGTGCCCGCGACGCGCTCGCCAAGGCCGCCGTCGACCTGGAGGGCATCGTCGGCAAGATGATCACCGACCTCACCGCCACCGGCGAGGACGTCAAGAACATCTACAAGGTCGGCCTCAACACCACCCGCCTGCTGCTCGCCTCCGGCGACGTCGTCGTCGGCTACCTGCTCCTCAAGGGCGCGGCGGTCGCCGCCGAGAAGCTCGCCGAGGGCGCCACGGGCAAGGACGTCGCCTTCTACCAGGGCAAGATCGCGGCCGCGAAGTTCTTCGCCGCCAACGTCCTGCCCGGCGTCTCCGCCGAGCGCGCGCTGGCCGAGGCCATCGACGGCTCGCTCATGGACCTGGACGAGGCCGCGTTCTAGGACGCGCCTCGCTCCGCAGACACGGCCCGTCCCCGGGGAGGGGGGCGGGCCGTTCTGCTGCCCGGGGACGGGCCCGTCACGCCCCGATCACCAATTTCCGGGGTCCCGTATTCGAATTCCGGTCCCTGCGTATGGTGAACCCATGAGCAGCGCAGCTTCCCGTCCCACCGCCGGCCCCTTCGACCGCGGACACACCGACGACCTCATGGCCTTCCTGACGGCCTCCCCCTCGCCGTACCACGCGGTCGCGAGCGCCGCCGAGCGCCTGGAGAAGGTCGGCTTCCGCCGGGTCGAGGAGACCGCGGCCTGGGACGGGACGAGCGGCGGGAAGTACGTGATCCGCGGCGGCGCGATCATCGCCTGGTACGTGCCGGAGGGCGCCGCCGCCCACACCCCGTACCGGATCGTCGGCGCCCACACCGACTCGCCGAACCTGCGCGTCAAGCCGCAGCCCGACATGGGCGCCCAGGGCTGGCGCCAGGTCGCCGTCGAGATCTACGGCGGCACCCTGCTCAACACCTGGCTCGACCGCGACCTCGGCCTCGCCGGCCGCCTCACCCTCCGCGACGGCAGCCACCACCTCGTCAACGTCGACCGGCCGCTGCTGCGCGTCCCCCAGCTCGCCATCCACCTCGACCGCCAGGTCAACGACGGCCTCAAGCTCGACCGCCAGCGCCACATGCAGCCCATCTGGGGCATCGGCCAGGTCCACGAGGGCGACCTGATCGAGTTCGTCGCCGCCGAGGCCGGCGTCGACGCCGAGGACGTCACCGGCTGGGACCTCATGGTCCACGCCGTCGACGCGCCCGCGTACCTCGGCCGCGACCGCGAACTCCTCGCCGGCCCGCGCATGGACAACCTGCTGTCCGTCCACGCCGCCACCGCCGCGCTCGCCTCCCTCGCCGGCCGCGACGACCTCCCGTACATCCCGGTCCTCGCCGCCTTCGACCACGAGGAGAACGGCTCCGAGGCCGACACCGGCGCCCAGGGCCCCCTCCTCGGCAACGTCCTGGAGCGCTCCGTCTACGCCCGCGGCGGCTCCTACGAGGACCGGGCCCGCGCCTTCGCCGGCACCGTCTGCCTCTCCTCCGACACCGGCCACGCCGTCCACCCCAACTACGCGGAGCGCCACGACCCGACGCACCACCCGCGCGTCAACGGCGGCCCGATCCTCAAGGTCAACGTCAACCAGCGGTACGCCACCGACGGCAGCGGCCGCGCGGTCTTCGCCGCCGCCTGCGAGAAGGCGGGGGTGCCCTGGCAGTCCTTCGTCTCCAGCAACGACATGCCGTGCGGCACCACGATCGGCCCGATCACCGCGGCCCGCCACGGCATCTCGACGGTCGACATCGGCGTCGCGATCCTGTCCATGCACAGCGCCCGCGAACTCTGCGGCGCGGACGACCCGTACCTCCTGGCCAACGCCCTGGTGGCGTTCCTGGAGGGCTGAGGCCGGCGCCTGGACGGGGCCGAGGGGCATCCGTCCAGGCACCAAGCGATCGCCGCCGACTAGCCGTCCATGCCGGCGAGGATCAGCGGAAGGCGCGCGACGCCCTCGGCCGTGACCTTCACCGGGACGCCCCAGTCCTGCTGGTGGACGTGGCAGGCCGGGTACTCGTTGGCCGGGTCGTCGTCGCAGGACGCGGCCATCGCGGACACGTGCAGCACGCCCTCGGTGACCTCCGGGTCGAGGTCGAGCTCGCGGAAGAGATCGGTCCCGGTCCCCTCGCCGCCGAGGAGCAGCTCCGGCGGGGTCGAGGAGACCAGGAGGCGGGTCGAGGGGCCGTAGCGCTCGTCCAGCTTCTGCCCGGTCGGCGCCTGGAAGACGACGTCGAGGCGGAGGCGGCCGGGGGCGACCTCGGTGGCCTCGCGCTGCGTCCGGTAGGCGGCGGACTCGACCTGGACGGCCTCCTCGGGCAGCCGCAGCCGGGTCAGCCGGTGCCGGGCGGACTCGACGACCACGATGTCGCCGCCGACCAGCACGGCGCCGCTCGGCTCGCGCAGATCGGTGGCGAGCGTGGTGACCTCACCCGTCGCCGGATCGAAGCGGCGCAGGGCGTGGTTGTACGTGTCGGCGACGGCGACCGAGCCGTCGGGCAGGGCGGTCACGCCCAGCGGGTGCTGGAGCAGCGCCTGGTCGGCGGCGCCGTCGCGGTGCCCGAAGTCGAAGAGCCCGGTGCCGACGGCCGTGTGCACGACTCCCTCGGCGTCGATCCACCTCACGGCGCTGGTCTCGGAGTCGGCGATCCACAGCCGGTCCTCGGTGGCGGCGAGCCCGGAGGGCTGCGCGAACCAGGCCTCGGCGGCCGGGCCGTCGACGAGACCCTCGTTGGTGGTCCCGGCGGCGACCTCGACGGTCCCGGTCTCGGGGTCGTACGTCCACAGCTGATGCACACCGGCCATGGCGATCCACACCTTGCCCTGCCACCAGGCGACGTCCCACGGCGAGGACAGGTCGACCTCGAGCGCGGGGCCCGAGGTCGGGGACCCCTGCCACCACTGCTTCCCGGTACCGGCGACGAGCTCGATGGCCCCCGTCTCCGGGTCGTACGTCCGCAGGGCGTGGTTCACGGTGTCGGCGACGACGACCTTGCCACCGGGAAGCAGCGCGAGCCCCTGCGGCTCCCGGAAGACACCCTCGCCGATCCGCCGCACGACGGTCTCGCCGTCCTCGGCGAGCTCGACGAGCTGGTGCCGGGTGGTGTCGGAGACGAGGAAGTTCCCGGACGGGAGCGTGATGACCTTCCCGGGGAAACGCAGATCGGTCGCGACGGGCTCGGGCGCCACGTACGGCCCGTCGCCGCGCCGCAGCGTCCCCTTGGCCTCGTGCTCGGCCTCCAGCTCCTCGACGAGCGTCCGGAGGGCGTTGGCGTGCCCCTCACCGGCGTGCTGGGCGACGACGTACCCCTCGGGATCGATCACGACGAGCGTCGGCCACGCGCGCACGGCGTACTGCTTCCAGGTCGCGAGCTCCGGGTCGTCGAGCACGGGGTGGTGCACCTCGTACCGCTCGACGGCATCGACGACCGCCTGGTGCTCGGCCTCGTGCACGAACTTCGGCGAGTGCACCCCGACGATCACGAGCGTGTCCCGGTGCTTCTCCTCCAGGTCCCGCAGCTCGTCGAGGACATGCAGGCAGTTCACACAGCAAAACGTCCAAAAGTCGAGCAGAACAATCTTTCCTCGCAGGTCGGCGAGGGTCAGTTCTTCTCCACCCGTGTTGAGCCAGCCGCCCTTGCCGATCAGCTCGGGGGCGCGGACACGGGCACGTCGGGGCGCGGGGGTGGGCGCGGAGTCGTTCATGGTTCAAGGGTGCCGTACGGGTGGAAAAGCGGGGCCGGGTGGGGGGACGGGGCGTGTCCCGGGTGGGGGTGGGGTGGGGGCGGACGGTGGCATGGGGCGCATGACGTGTGCGGGCAGATCATCGGACTACCACCTCCGTCGGGTGAGCGGTGGGCTGCTCGTGGTGGTGCTGCTCCTGCTGCCCGGAGCCGTCGCCCGCGCCGGTGGCGCCGGGGACGGGGCCCTGCGGATGGACGTGACCGTGAACGGGCTCGCCGACGGCGGGGCGCGGCCGCCGGCCGTACGGGTCGGGACGCAGGTCGTGAAGCGGTACCGGCTGGTGAACCACGGCGAGGCGCATCTGTACGGGGTGCGGGTCCTCGACCCTGGCGTGCCCGGCGGGGCCGTACCGTGCCCCCGGCTGCCGCTCGCCGCGCTCGGCGAGATGGAGTGCGTCGCCCGTTTCCGGGCCCTGCCCGGGGCGCGCCTCGCCACCGCACGGGCCGAGGGCGACATCCCCTCCCTCGGACGGCGCATCCACGCCACCACCCGCTCCGGGTACGCCGGGGTCTCCGGGGGCCTCGCCCTCGCCGAGCGGGTCTCCGTCGGCAGCGGTGGTGCGGGCGCCGTGGGGCGGTCGGTCGGCCGCGCCCCCGACGGGACCGCGACCGTCACCTACACCGTGACCAACCGCGGCAACCGGCCCGTCCACGCCGTCCGCGTCGAGGACCCCGCCCTGCGGCTCGGGCCCGGCGCCGTGCGCTGCCCCGCCCCCGCGGCCCTGCTCTCCCCCGGCGCCTCCGTCCGCTGCACCGCCGGCGTCCGGCGCCCGCCCGGGACCCACCGCAGCACCGGGCTCGCCACCGGCAGCGACCGGGTTCCGACCTTTGACGCCGGGGGCCGGCTCCTTCCCGCGCCGACGCTCACCGCCCGCTCCTCCGCCGCCTTCACCATCGCCCCGCCACGGGCAGCCGCGGCGAGGGGGGTTGGGGGGAGTCCCGGGGCGGACGGGCGTGGGGGGAGTGGGGGGAGTGGGGGGAGCGGGGGCAGTGGGGGTGGGGCTCCGGGAGTTGGGGCGGGTGGGGTGCCCGGTTCCGGTGGGGGTTCTGGGGGTGGGGCCGGGGCCGTTGCCCGTGGTGGGGGTGTTGCTTCAGTCGGGGGCGTCGGTGTTTCCGGGGCCTCTGGTGGCTCTGCCGGCTCTGGTGCCGTGCCCGGAGCTCCTGCCGGTCCGCAAGGCGCTTCGCCCGCGCCGTCCCGGGCCGCCGGCCCCGCCCCCGTACCCGTACCCGTACCAGTCGCCCCGCCCCGCGCCCTCACGGACGCGTCCCGTCCGCTCGCCGTGGCCGGGGACGAGGGGTTCGTCGGGCGGTTGCGGCGGCGGGCGCGGGAGGCGCATGAGTTCGGGGTCGTGGCGATGCTGTTGCTGCTGCTGATCCCGGCGGCCGTCGCGGCAGCGCTCCTCGGCAACCGGGGGAACTGACCGTGGTCCTGTTCGAGACGCTCGTCGTCGTGCTCGGCGTCGCGTTCGTCGCCGCCCTCGCCGTCTTCGCCAAGACGAGGCTCTTCCCGGCCGCCGAGGACGAGGAGCCGCGCGAGGACGTCGCCGAGTACATCGCCATGATGGTGTCGGTGCTGTACGCGGTGGTGCTCGGGCTCTGTCTGGTGTCCGTCTGGGACACCCGTTCCGACGCCGCCGACAACGTCCAGGCCGAGGCGAGCGCCCTGCACCAGACGTACCTGCTGGCGGACGCGCTTCCCACCGCCCAGCGGCAGCCGCTGCGGAAAGCGGCCCGTACGTACGCCGATCACGTCGTCGGCGTCGAGTGGCCCGCGATGGCGGAGCGCGAGCCGCTCGACCCCGCCGGCTGGCAGCTGCTCGCCGACCTCCGGAAGGCGGGCGAGGTCGGTGAGTCGGCCAAGGTGCCGGAGCAGATCGCGGCCCAGGAGGTGCTCGCGCAGCTGGGTTACGTCGACGACGCGCGGCGGGGGCGGGAGGCGGCCGCGCAGGAGCGGCTGTCGCCGGTGCTGTGGACGGGGCTGCTGATCGGCGGTGCGCTGACGCTGGCGTTCATGTTCCTCTTCGGGATCAAGAGGAGTACGACGCACGTGGTGATGGTGATGGGCCTTTCCGGGTTCATCGCCTTCACCGTCCTGCTGATCAATCAGCTCGACGCGCCGTTCGGGTCGATGCTCGGCGCGACGCCGGATCCGTTCACCCGGTACTTCGGGTGAGAAACCGGCGGCGCCGGGCAGACATAGGGCCGTGAAATATCTCGTACGGGACAAGATCTTCGCGATCGGCGACGACTACTGGATCGAGGACGAGCAGGGCCGCCACGCCTTCCTCGTCGACGGCAAGGCCCTGCGGCTGCGCGACACCCTGGAGCTGAAGGACCCCGACGGGCGGGTCCTCGTCACCCTGCGGCAGAAGATGTTCAGCCTGCGGGACGCGATGACGATCGAGCGCGACGAGCGGCCGCTCGCGACCGTCCGCCGCAAGCGGCTCTCCCTGCTCCGCAACCACTACCGGGTGACGCTCGTCGACGGCACCGGACTGGACGTCAGCGGCCGGATCCTGGACCGGGAGTTCACCGTCGAGTACGAGGGCGAGCTCCTGGCGCACATCTCCCGGCAGTGGTTCCACGTCCGTGAGACGTACGCCGTGAACGTGGTCCGTGAGGACGCGGACCCGGCGCTGCAGATCGCGGTCGCCGTGTGCGTCATCCGGATGGCGGAGCGGGAGAGGGAGGACTAGGAGGCCTTCGTCAGCGCCTGTTCCAGGTCCGCCCACAGGTCCTCCACGTGCTCGATGCCGACCGACAGCCGGACCGTGCCCGCGCCGATGCCGGCCGCAGCGAGCGCCGTCGCGTCGAGCTGGTGGTGGGAGGTGGACGCCGGGTGCATGACCAGGGTCTTCACATCGCCGAGGGAGACGCTGAGGGAGGCGAGCCGTACCGCCTCGACGAAGGCCCGGCCCGCCTCCCGGCCGCCCGCGAGGTCGAGCGAGACGACCCCGCCGCCCCCGGCCGGCAGCAGGCGCGCGGCGACGGCCCGGTCCGGGTGGCCGGCGAGGGCCGGGTGGCGGACGGCCTCGACCGCCGGGTGCGCTTCGAGGCGGGCGGCGAGCTCGGCGGCGCTCGCGCACTGGCGCTCCACGCGCAGGGAGAGGGTCTGCATGCCGCGCAGGGTGAGCCAGGCGGCGAACGGGTCGGTGGACGCGCCCTGTTCGACGGCGTGGTGACGGACGCGGCCGTGCAGCTCGGCGTCCTTGAAGACGGCGATGCCGCCGAGGACGTCTCCGTGTCCTGCCAGGTACTTGGTGGCGGAGTGGACGACGATGTCGGCGCCGTGGTCGAGGGGGCGGAAGAGCAGCGGGGAGGCGAAGGTGTTGTCGACGGCGACGGGTATGCCGGCCTCGGCGGCGACGGCGGCGAGCGCGGGGACGTCGGCGACGCGGGTGGTGGGGTTGGCGATGGTCTCCAGGTAGAGGAGCCGGGTCTCGGGGCGCAGGGCCGCCCGTACCTCCTCGGGGTCGGTGCCGGAGACGTAGGTGACGTCGACGCCCCAGCGGGCGGCGAGGTCGGTGAGGACCGCGTACGTGCCGCCGTACAGGCAGGACTGGGCGATGACGTGGTCGCCGCTGCCGAGCAGGCCGAGGAGGACGGCGTTGATGGCGCCCATGCCGGAGGCGAAGGAACGGGCGGCGGCGCCGCCCTCCAGGCGGGCGACGGCGTCCTCCAGGGTGCGGACGGTGGGGTTGCCGAGGCGGGCGTAGAGGAAGGCGTCCGGGGAGGTGAAGCCCTCGGCGAGGGCGTCGGCCGAGTCGAAGGCGAAGACGTGGCCCTGGTGGAGGGGGACGCCGAGGGGCCTGCTGCCCGTGACCTCGACGTGGGGCGGGTGGACGGCGAGAGTCTCGGGACTGATGTCACTGCTCATGAACTCAGTCTGGGCAGAAGCCGATTGCCTTCACAGGTCCAATCCCGGCAGATTGGTTCGACGAGGGAGCCGGTCCACGCGTCCTCCTCGACCTCGACCTCGACCTCGGGACACCTTGATGCACCTCCACGTCACCCCCTTCGACCTCCGGGCCTGGAAGGCGGGGAACCGGCACGACCACCGGGCCGGCTGGCAGGGGGTCTCGCCGGAGTTCGGCGAGATCACCCTGACCTGTCCCCTCCCCCGTACGTCTCCCGAGTCGCTCGTCTCGGAGGTACGCGGCGGGCGGCTGCCGACCGCCTCCTTCGAGGCGCGCGGGGCGCACGTCGAGGGATGAGGCTGCCGGGCCTGAACCGGTCCACGCTGCGCGTCGGCGACCGGGTCGTGTACGTGACGCGGAACCGTTTCGGCGCCACGCTGGAGCAGCGCGCCCTGGAGATGCGGTACGCGGGCGACCGGTACCGGCTCGCGGCCCTCGACCAGCACGGCTACGTCCTCACCCGCGCCGCGGACGACGAGGACCCCGGCGTCCGGATCACCGTCCGCGAGACCGGGCGCGGCAAGGGCCGCAGGCTCTCCGTGCACGTCGACGGGCGTGCCGAGGGCGGGGACCTGGCCCTCGGCCTGGTCTTCGCGGGCGTCGACCGGTCCGCGCTGACGCGGATCGGCGCGGTGCGGGCGGGCCTCTCCCGCACCACCCATTTCTGGACCGAGTCCCAGTACTGAGCCGGGCTAGTCCGCCCTCGGGCCGTACCCCTCGAAGTCGATGACGTCCAGCGGGTCCTCGTGGGGGCGTACGAGGCCGGGGAGGCCCTCCGTGCGGAGTTCGCCGCGCAGCCAGGCGAGGAGGGTGGCGGTGAGGGTGCCGGGGAGCGGCGGGCCCTGGTCGGCGTGGCGCGGGATGACGATCAGGGGCCAGTCGTCGGGGGTGGCGCCCTCGGTGAGCCAGCACAGCTGGTCGCCGTCGATGGAGTCGGCGAAGGGGAGGAAGCCGCCGGGTTCGGGCCAGACGGCCAGCGGGTGGTACTGGGGGTGGTCGGCGCGCAGGCCGCGGTAGGCGTCGCCGTACCAGTCCTCCGTACCCGCCAGGTCGTAGCGCCCGGTGCCGAGCGGGGTGCTGAACCGGAGCCACTGGCACCACTCGCCGCCGCCGTACGTCTCCATCAGGCGGACGTACTCGGTGGGGAGGCGGGTGCCGAGGCGCTCGTACAGCCACTCCCAGCTCTCCGAGCCGAGGTACGGCTCGGCGGGCGGCGGGATCAGCGCGGTGAGCGTGTCGAGGCCGGTGCCGCCGGAGAGGAGCGCGGCCCGCTGTGCGGGGGTCGGTTCGGGGCGGCGGGGCGGCGGGGTCCAGGCGGACAGTTCGCCGCCCGCGAGGCCGCTGCGGGCGAGGCTCGGGCGCAGGCCGTCGGAGACGAAGCCGGTGAGGGTGGGCAGGAGGGTGGTGCCGGGGCGGAGCCAGGGGTCCTTGCCGGCGTTCGCGAGGTTCTGCACGTGGACGACGACGGGCCACTGGTCCGGGTCGGGGGAGGCGCTCGTGTCCCAGTAGAGGGTGTCGGCCATGCGGGTGGCGCCGAAGGGGAGGACGCCGGGGGCGTCCCGGCGGCCTTCCTCGACGAAGCTCCCGTAGTCGAAGAGGCGGGCGTCGGTGGCGAAGGGGGTGTGCAGCCAGAGCCGTTCGCCGATGTCGAGGGGGCCGTACGCGGTGGCGATCGCCTTGTAGTCGGCGGGCAGCCGCAGGCCGAGCCACTCCTCGACGGCGTCCCAGTCGACGGGCGGGGCGGGCGTCTCGGGGGGCGGCCCGAAGAGCTCTGCGAAGGCGGCGACGGCGGCAGCGGCATCGTCGGCAGCGTCGGCAGCGGCCTCGTCCGGGTGGGGCATCAGGCGCGCCTCGGCGCCGCGATGCCCAGGACCCGGTCCTTGAGTGCCGGGAACTCCTCCCGGGTCGTGCGGACCTTCGCCGGGTCGAGGACGACCCGGAGGATCTCCTCGTCCGGGCCGGCCTCCGCGAGGGTCTCGCCCCAGGGGTCGACGACGATGGAGTGCCCGGCCTGCTCCACGCCCGCGTGGGTGCCGGCGGTGCCGCAGGCGAGGACGTACGCCTGGTTCTCGACGGCCCGGGCCTTGGCGAAGAGGGTCCAGTGGGCGCGGCGCCGGGCGGGCCAGCCGGCGGGGACGACGAAGGCCTGGGCGCCCGCGTCGACGAGGCCGCGGAAGAGTTCGGGGAACCGCAGGTCGTAGCAGGTGCCGACGCCGACGGTGAGGGTCGGCAGGTCGACGGTGACGAGGTCCTCGCCGGCGGCCATGAGGACCGCCTCGCCCTTGTCGAAGCCGAAGCGGTGGATCTTGCGGTAGGAGGCGGCGAGTTCCCCGTCGGGGGAGAGGACGAGCGAGGTGTTGTAGAGGGCGCCGCCCTCCGCCTCGACGAAGGAGCCGGCGTGCAGCCAGACGCCGGCGTCGCGGGCGGCGGCCGCCATCGCCCGGTGGGTGGGGCCGTTCAGCGGCTCGGACTCGGCGGCGAAGAGGTCGGACGCGAACGCGCCGACGGTCCACAGTTCCGGCAGGACGACGAGGTCCGCGCGGCCGGATTCCTCCCGTACGAGACGCGCCACGCGGGCACGACGGGCATCGACCGGTTCGTCCGGGTCTACCGCGATCTGGATCAGCGAGGCGCGCACACTACCACCGTCCTGGCATTCGAGCCGTCAACACCGGCCTACGATCGTCACACGAAAGCACTGCCGGGGTGCCTTCGGGCAGCGTAACTTAGCGTCCGAGCCTCCCACCCAGTCGTGTTTTCAGCCCGCGCACCGAAGAACCGCCGAGGGGTCCCGTGACCGTCCATCCCAGCCTCCAGAACTACGCCGACGCCTGGACCCATTCCATCGAGGCGATAGCCGAGCTGGTGCAGCCGCTCGTGGAGGGCGAGTGGAACCGGCCGACCCCGTGCATCGGCTGGTCGGTGCGGGACATCGTGTCCCATGTGATCGGCATGGAGACGGAGATGCTCGGCGATCCCCGGCCGATCCACTCCCTGCCCCGCGACCTGTACCACGTGCGCAGTGACTTCGCGCGCTACATGGAGGTCCAGGTCGATGTGCGGCGGCACCACACGGCCCCGGAGATGACCTCGGAGCTGGAGTACATCCTCATCCGGCGGGCCCGGCAGCTCCGCAACGAGAACCGCTCCCCCGAGCATCTGATCCGCGCTCCCCTCGGCGCCGAGCAGTCCCTCGAACTGGCCTACCGGGACCGCGCCTTCGACGTGTGGGTGCACGAGCAGGACCTGCGGACGGCCCTCGGAGTGCCGGGGAACCTGGACTCGGCGGGTGCGCTGGTGGCCCGGGACGTGCTCCTGGAGGCCCTGCCGGACGTCGTCGCGAAGGACGCCGGGGCGCCCGCGTCCTCGGCGGTGGTGCTCGACGTGACCGGTCCGGTGGAGTTCCTGCGGACGGTACGGGTCGACGCGGACGGCCGCGGTTCGATCGACGGCGCGCCGTCGCTGGGCCCCGCGGTGACGCTCGCGACGGACTGGGAGACGTTCGTACGGCTCGCCTGCGGCCGGGTCCGGCCGGCCGAGGTGGCCGACCGGGTCAAGGTCGAGGGCGACGCGGACCTCGCGGCGGCGATCCTGGACAACTTCGCGGTGACGCCCCGATAGATCGCGGCGCTCTCTGTACGGGGCCTACACGGGTACGTGCACGGCCTCGACGCGGCTCGCGACGAGCCGTTCCCGTTCCCTGCGGTGGGTGCGGGCCTTGAGGCGCAGGATCTGCACGATGCCGAGGGTCTCCAGGACGAAGACGGAGGAGAACGCGATCCGGTAGTTGTCGCCGGTCGCGTCGAGCAGCACGCCCACGGCGAGGAGCGTCGTCATCGAGGCGATGAAACCGCCCATGTTGACGATGCCGGAGGCGGTGCCCTGACGCTCCGGCGGGTTGGCCGGGCGGGCGAAGTCGAAGCCGATCATCGAGGCCGGGCCGCAGGCGCCGAGGACCAGGCAGAGGGTGACGAGCAGCCACATCGGCGCGTGGCCGGGGTACGCGAGGGTGGTCCCCCACAGCAGGGCGGTGGCCGCGACCGTGCCGAGGGCGAGCGGGGCGCGGGCCGCGTGGTGGCGGGCGATGATCTGCCCGTACGCGAGGCCGATGACCATGTTCGAGAGCACGACCAGGGTGAGCAGGGTCCCGGCGGTGGAGCGGGACAGGCCCTGCGCCTCGACGAGGTAGGGCAGGCCCCAGAGCAGCAGGAACACCATGGCCGGGAACTGGGTGGTGAAGTGCACCCACATGCCGAGCCGGGTGCCGGGCTCGCGCCAGGACTCGGCGATCTGGCGGCGGACGAAGGCGGCGCCCGCGTGGGCGGAGGGCTCCGGCTCGTACCCCTCGGGGTGGTCCTTGAGGAAGAGCAGCAACAGGACGAGGACGAGGACACCGGCGAGGGAGCTGCCGACGAAGGTGGCCGTCCAGCCGAGGCCGTGCAGGGCGCGGGCGATGAAGACGGTGGAGACGAGGTTGCCGGCCATGCCGATGAGCCCGGCGAGCTGGGCGATGAGCGGGCCGCGGCGGGCCGGGAACCAGCGGCTGCCGAGCCGCAGGACGCTGATGAAGGTCATGGCGTCACCGCAGCCGAGGAGGGCGCGCGAGGCGAGGGCCGTGCCGTACGAGGGGGAGAGCGCGAAGCCCAGCTGGCCGACGGTGAAGAGGACGACGCCGAGGGTCAGGACCTTCTTGGTGCCCAGCCGGTCGACGAGGAGGCCGACGGGTATCTGCATGCCCGCGTAGACGAGCAGCTGGAGTATGGAGAAGGTGGAGAGCGCGGAGGCGTTGACGTCGAAGCGGTCGGCGGCGTCGAGTCCGGCGACGCCCAGGGACGTGCGGAAGATGACGGCGACGAAGTAGACGGCGACGCCGACGCCCCAGACGAGGGCGGCGCGACGGCCGCCGGGCGGGTCTCCGGGCAGGCTGACCGAGCTCATCGCTCGTCCCCCCGGACCAGGACCTTGACCCAGCTGAGGTGCTGGCGGACGCAGTGCGCGGCGCCCTCGACGTCGCCGGCCTTGATGCGGTCGAGGATCTCGGCGTGTTCGGTGATGTTCTTGGCGACGCGGTCGGGCTGGGACTGCATCACGGCGACGCCCATGCGCAACTGCCGGTCGCGGAGCTGGTCGTAGAGGCGGGAGAGGATCTGGTTGCCGGCGTGCCGGACGATCTCGGCGTGGAAGCAGCGGTCGGTGACGGCGACCTCGGCGAGGTCCCCGGCCTCGGCGCGCCGCTTCTGCTCCTCCAGGAGCTCTTCGAGCCGGGCGATCAGGCCGGCGGGGGCGGGCACGGCCCGGCGGACGGCGAACTCCTCGACGAGGAGCCGGGTCTCGACGACGTCGGCGATCTCCTGGGCGGAGACGGCGAGGACGAGGGCGCCCTTCTTCGGGTAGAGCTTGAGGAGGCCTTCCATCTCCAGCTTGAGCAGCGCCTCGCGGACGGGGGTCCTGGACACCCCGACGGCCTGGGCGAGTTCGCCCTCGGTGAGGAGGGTGCCTCCCTCGTAGCGCCGGTCGAGTACGGCCTGCTTGACGTGCATGTAGACGCGGTCGGCGGCGGGGGGCTGCCTGGTGGGCTGCGGGGCGGGACCGGCGGGCGCTGATGGCATGCGCACAGCATAGATACAACAGAGGTACAAGAAAGAGCCCCGTCCACATCGTGGACGGGGCCCGCGCCGCGAACGGCGGTCTCAGCCCGCGTTCTCGTAGCGGTAGTCGTAGTACTTCTCCCCCGCGACGAGAACGGAGGTGAAATGGACCGGAATTCCGTCCGCATTCCGCGGGACCTCCTGCGAGGTCTGCCGCGTGAAACCGAGCGAGACACCGGGGACCACCGGATTCTCCGGATTCTCCGCGTCGACCGTCCAGCCGCGCTCCACCGCCCGGGCCAGGAGCTCGTCGGCCGGGACGCGGAACACGTCCTCGCCGTCGAGCAGGACCCGGGTCGAGGTCTCCCGCCCCTCGCCCGGCCACCACAGCTCGATCGCCGTGACGGTGTTCTCCTCCTCCAGGAGCACCTCCACGCCCACCTTGTCGCACTTCGTCGAGATGGTCACCAGGACACGGTTGGGGCGGGTGCGGACCCGGGGCTCGCCCCAGGGCGACACGGCCGCGACCGCCTCGTCGAGCGTCATCCCGAGCCGCACCGGCCCGACACCGTGCGGGGGTTCGAGCAGCAGGTCCATTCCCCAACCATGCCTTTCTGTTCCAGGAACTCCGGAGCTTTCCGGGAACGGTCTATTTCAGGATGTCGTAGTCGATCGTCCAGCCGCGGTCGGCCAGCATTTTCTGGAATTTGCGGTTGTGTTTGAGGCTCTCGATCATATCGGCGATATGGGTGTCGTACTTGTCGCCGTAGAGGTCCCGGATCTCGTTGATGTCCATCATCATCGCCTCGTCCCAGCGGCCCGCGTCGATGAGCGCCCGCTGGTCCGCGCGCCACTGGTCGGCCTCCTTGCTGGAGCCCGTGCTCGTCACGCCGCGGTGGTCGTCGTACTCCATGCGGATCGCCGGGCCCATGCCCGCGCCGCCGCTCTTCGTCTTCCGGAAGCCGGCCTGGTCGAGATGGGCGTAGGAGTCCTTCGCCGGGATGTGGTTGATCTCCATGTCGACGTCGGTGCGCCGCGTCCCGTCGTCGTTCTTGAGGTTCGCCGGCTGGAGCCCGCTGTACCAGCCGCCGTCCTCCGTGCACCCCTTGGCGATCAGGCCCTCGGGGTCCATCCGGACGTGCGGGTTGAGCACATAGGCGACCGGGTTGGGCGCCGGGCCGAGACCGAGCGGGTCGGGGCTGGTGTAGCGGGCGGTCGCCGGGTCGTAGTGCCGGTGCAGGTTGTAGTGGAGGCCCGTCTCCGGGTCGTCGTACTGGCCGGGGAACCGCAGCGGGGTGTACGCGACGGCGTCCCGGTTCCAGGTGGTGTGGCCCCACACGGTGGTCCGGCTGTGCCAGGCGACCTCCCCGCCCTCGTCGACGAGTTCGCTCGGGGTGCCGATGAGGTCCGTGACGATGGCGAAGAAGCGGCTCTCCTCGCTGTCCGTGCGCCGCTCCAGCTGGGCCAGCGGGCGGCGGCCGTCGTAGTCCCAGGTGAGCGCGGTGCCCTGGCCCGAGTCCGTCTGCTCGACGAGTCGGCTGCCGTCCCAGGTGAACCGGACCGACTGCACGACCGTCCGGCCGTCCTCGGCCATCCGGTGCTTGGCCGTGCGCCGGCCCAGCGGGTCGTAGGCGTACGTCCACAGCGTGCCGTCCGGTGTCCGGCAGGCCGTCAGCCGGTCCTCGGCGTCCCAGGTGTAGTGCCAGGTCTCCGGCTTGCGGGAGAGCCGGGTCCGCTGCCGCAGCACCACCCGGCCGGCGGCGTCGTACTCGTAGCGGACCGCGCCGGCGGCGAGCACCCGGGTGCCGCCGTAGCTGCGCGCGCCCCGGCCCTCGTCGCGCAGCGCCCGGTCCGGCCACTCGGCGTGGGTCTGGTTGCCCATGGCGTCGTAGGTGTAGCGCTCCGACCAGTCGTCCGCGGTCACCTCGGTCGGGCGGCCCACCACGTCGAGGCCGAAGAGGGTGACGCGGCCGGTCAGCCGGTCGGTCACCTCCTCCGGGCAGCCGTCGGCCCGGTAGGCGTAGCCGCGCGAGCGCAGCTCGCCCTGGGGGCCCGTGAGGGTCTGGGCGGCCAGTCGGCCTGCGGCGTTCCACTCGGAGGCCAGCGTCACGGGCCGCTCGGCCTCGCCGAAGACCCGGCTGAGCTCACGGCCGCGGGCGTCCCGGCCGAAGCGCAGCGCGTGCCCGCCGCTGACCAGCTCGGTGCGCTGCCCGGTGGCGTCGTAGGCGAAGGTCGACACGGCGCCCGTCGGCGTGGTGCGGGACACCACCCGGCCCGCCGCGTCCCGCTCGTAGCGGAGGGTGCGGCCGTCGACGGTCTCGGCGAGGACCCGGCCGAGGGCGTCCCGTTCCAGGGTCAGGGTGGAGTCGGGGGCCGTGACCGAGGTGATCCGGCCGGCGGCGTCGTAGCCGTAGCGGGTGGTGCGGCCGGCGATCTCCTTGGTGAGGAGCCGGCCGCACACGTCGTACGTGAGGGTGGTGGTGTCGCCGAGCGGGCCGGTGCGGCCGACGAGCCGGCCGCAGGCGTCGTAGGCGTAGTGGACGGTGCGGTCGTCGAAGTCGGTCTCGGAGACCAGCCGGCCGGCCTTGTCGTAGACGTACGTCCAGGTCAGGCCCTGCGGGCCGAGGACCTCGGTGAGCCGTAGCTCGGTGTCGTAGCGGAATGCGTAGCGGGCCCCGTCCGCGCCCGTGCGGGCCGTGAGCAGGTCGAAGTGGCCGTACTCGAAGCGGGTGGTGGCGCCGGTCGCGTCGGTGTGGGAGGCGCAGTTGCCCTCCTCGTCCCAGGTCCAGCTCTCGGTGCTGCCGTCGGGGCCCGTCAGGCGGGAGAGCCAGCCCTCCGGCGTCCACTCCATGGCGGTGACGGCGCCGGTCGGGTCGGTGCCGCGCACCGGGCGGCCGTAGGCGTCGCGGGCGACGGCGTAGGTGTGGCCGAGGGCGTCGGTGGCGGTGAGGGTGACCCCGGCGTCGTCGGTCGTGAAGCGCTCGGTGGCGCCGTCCGGGCCGGTGCGTGCGGTGAGCGCGCCGAAGGCGTCGTGGGTGAAGCGGGTCACCGCGCCGTCCGGGGCGAGGAGTTCGGTGCGGTTGCCGCGGGCGTCGAAGGTCTGGCGCCAGGTCGTGCCGTCCGGTCCGGTGACCGCCACCGGCAGGTGCAGGGCGTCGTAGGCGGTGGTGGCCTCGGTGCCGTCGGGGAAGCGGATGCGGGTGAGGTCGGCGTGGTCGTCCCAGGTGAAGTGGGCCTCGTTGCCGAGCGGGTCGGTGCGGGAGAGCAGGTTGTCGTGGCGGTCCCAGGTGCGCAGCACCGTGTTGCCGAGGGGGTCGGTCTCGGCGACGACCTGGCCGAGCTCGTTGAGCCGGACGACCGCGACGGCCCCGGTGGAGTCGGTGAAGCGGGTCAGGCGGTGTCCGGTGGCGGCGTCGGTCTCGTAGGAGAAGCGGGAGGAGAGGAAGCCGTCGGGTCCGATGGTCTCGACGACCCGGCCGGCGGCGTCGTACACGTACCGGTAGACGGCTCCCTTGCGGTCGGTCCAGGAGGTGACGCGGGCCTGGTCGTCGTAGGTGAACCGGAGCGGGCGGCCGGAGCAGTTGGTGACGGTGTCGAGGTTGCCGAAGGGGTCGTAGCCGAAGGAGGCGAGGGTCCTGGCGCCCTCCGGGGCGTACAGGGAGAGGCCGGTGACCCGGCCCGCCTCCGGGTCGGTGAGGACGAGGGCGCGGTAGCCGCCCTCGTGGACGACGGAGGAGGGCAGGCCGTCGTCGCCGCGCTGGATGTGGACGACGTTGCCGTGCCGGTCCTCGATGGAGCGGAGCCAGTAGTAGAGCGAGCCGCGGAAGGGGTTGCCGGTGTAGTGGCGGGTGATTCCGGCGTGCGGGTCGCGCATCGCGTACGTGACGTCGCCGAGCGCGCCCGCGTCGGCGAGCGAGAGCGGCAGCCGGGCCCCCTCGACCGGCCAGACCTCGTCGTCCTCGGCCTGCGGGAGCCTCGGGTAGACGAGGACGGAGCCGTCCTCGCGGGCCAGGAGGGCCCCGCCCCGGGGGTCGAGTTCGATGCGTTCGTCGAGGGTGGAGGCCCAACTGCGGCCGAAGAGCTGGCCGTAGCGGTAGCCGGAGAGGTGGGTGCGGCGCAGGATCAGGGGGAGGACGCCGGGCAGGGCCAGGTCGGTCTGGGCGAGGACCATCTCGCCGGAGGCGATGTCGACCGGGTCGGTCGCGCAGCGGCGGGTGTTGACGGGGGTGCCCTTGCCCCGCGGGTCGTCCTTCGCGTCCTTCATCGAGTCGGGCTTCACGGCGGACGGGCCGCGCTTGTCGTTCGGGCCGCCCCCGGGGCCCTTGCCGCCGCCGTCCTCGTGCTTGCGGCGCTCGTTGGCGAGGCGGGCGCGGACGTCGTCGTCGTGGTTCTTGTGGTCGACGGAGATCTGTTTGACGGCCTTGGGGAGCGTCTTGCCGACGTGGTCGCCCATGGTCGTGGCGGACTTGGCGAGGGCGTCCATCGCCTTGTCGAGGACCGGGTCGAGGGCCTGGGCGATGGAGTCGCGGCCCCGGGTGCGGCCGTGGTGCGACCGGGCCCTGGTGAGCTTGCCGCTGGTCTTGCCGTGGATGGCGACGCTGACGCCGTTGAGCTGGGTGCCGGCGTGGTCGTGCTCGGCGTGGTCGATGGAGAAGCCCTTGCCGCCGCCGGGGCCGCCGCCCGAACCGCCCGCGGAGGCGAGCTTCAGGGCGTCCTTGGAGGACTGGACGCCGTCCTTGAAGCCGTCCGCGCCCGCCTGCTTGGCCTGGTCGAGGTTCACCCCGTCCTGGAGGCCGAGGGCGGTGGCGCCGAGCTGGACGACGAGGTCGGCGGCGAGGTTCTCCAGGGCGGCGACGGCCGGCTCGGTCATGGCCGAGACGATGTAGGCGACCGCCTCCTCCATGCACTCCTTGATGAGGCGCTTGACCACCTCCTGGGTGGCCCGCATCGCGCCCGCGCCGATCAGCGCGGAGAGTCCGCCGGTGACGGGGATGAGGGAGAGGGCGATCCCGGCCTCCGAGGCCAGATAGCCGAGTTGGACGAGAGCCGCGCCCTTCATGACCTCGACGGCCGTCGCGGCGGCGTCGACACCGCCGGCGATGGTGCGCGCCGCCGAGGCGATGTCCTTGATGTGCTTGTCCTTGACTTTGCCCCAGTGACCGTTGAGGGCGTCGAGGGCCTCGCCGTGCCCGGAGGAGAGCAGCCGCTGCACATGGTTGTTGGCGAGCTGTCCGTCGTCCTCCAGATCGGAGGCGAATTCCCGCAGGGCGTCCGCCATGTCCCGGTAGGCGTCCTCGTCCACATTGGGCCAGGCCACGCCTATGAGATCGAGGAGCGTGTCCGCCCAGCCGGGCACCGTGACCGCCATGCTTCCCCCTGTGCGTCCGTGTGCTTCGTCTCGTTCGCGAAGCGGAACAGTCCTACCACGGAGAAGGACGCGGAAACGCATCCGGCGGTGGCAGGAGCCACCGCCGGATGTTTCACGTGAAACGGACGAACCTCGGCACTACGCCCAGGTGATGAGCCTCTTCGGGTTCTCCAGGATCGCGGCGACGTCCGCCAGGAACTTGGAGCCGAGCTCGCCGTCGACCAGGCGGTGGTCGAAGGAGAGCGCCAGCGTGGTGACCTGACGCGGCTTCACCTTGCCCTTGTGGACCCACGGCTGGAGCTTGATGGCACCGACCGCGAGGATCGCGGACTCGCCGGGGTTCAGGATGGGCGTACCGGTGTCGACGCCGAAGACGCCGACGTTGGTGATGGTGAAGGTGCCGCCCTGCATCGCCGCCGGGGTCGTCTTGCCCTCGCGGGCGGTGGCGACGAGTTCGCTCAGGGACTGCGAGAGCTCGGGCAGGGTCTGGGCGTGCGCGTCCTTGATGTTCGGCACGATCAGACCGCGCGGGGTGGCCGCGGCGATGCCCAGGTTCACGTAGTGCTTGAGGACGATCTCCTGGTTCGCCTCGTCCCAGGCCGCGTTGATGTCCGGGTTGCGCTTGGCGGCGACCAGGACGGCCTTGGCGATGAGGAGGAGCGGGTTGACCCGCAGGCCCGCCATGTCCTTGTCGGACTTGAGTTCCTCGACCAGCTTCATCGTGCGCGTGATGTCGAAGGTCACGAACTCGGTGACGTGCGGCGCGGTGAAGGCCGAGCCGACCATCGCCGCCGCCGTGGCCTTCCGTACGCCCTTGATGGGGATACGGGTCTCCCGGGCGTCCGACGGGACGGCGGGGGCCGCCTGGGCCGGAGCCGCGACCGGCGCGTGGGCCGCGACGGGGGCCGGGGCCTCGACGGCCGGCGCGGGCGCCGGGGCCGCCGCGCGGTGGACGTCCTCGCGGGTGATGATCCCGTCCGGGCCGGTCGGGGTGACCGTCGCCAGGTCGACGCCGAGGTCCTTGGCGAGCTTGCGCACCGGCGGCTTGGCCAGCGGGCGGGCGGCCGCGGGGGCGTGCCCGTTCAGCTGCTCGGGGACCACCGGGGTGGCCTGTGCGGCGGCCGGAGCGGCCGTCGTCCTGCGGGCCCGGCGCTTCGTGGAGCTCGCGGCCACGCCGTAGCCGACGAGGACCGGCTGGCGGCCCTCCGGCTCCGGCTCGGCCACCGGCTCCTGCGCGGGGGCGGCGGCCACGGCCGGCGCCGCCGGCGCCTCGGGCTCGGCGCCGCCGCCGACGTTCACCGAGATGATGACCTGGCCGACGTCGACCGTCGTGCCCTCGGGGAACAGCAGCTCGTGGACCGTGCCGTCGAAGGGGATCGGCAGCTCGACCGCGGCCTTCGCCGTCTCGACCTCGCAGACGACCTGCCCGTCGGTGACGGTGTCACCGGGCTGGACGTACCACTTGAGGATCTCGGCCTCGGTCAGGCCCTCGCCCACGTCGGGCATCTTGAATTCGCGGATCGTCATGGTCGTGCTCTCCTCAGTACGCCAGCGAGCGGTCGACGGCGTCGAGCACGCGGTCCAGGCCCGGCAGGTACTCCTCCTCCAGGCGCGCCGGCGGGTACGGCGCGTGGTAGCCGCCGACCCGCAGGACGGGGGCCTCCAGGTGGTAGAAGCAGCGCTCGGTGATCCGGGCGGCGATCTCCGCGCCGGAACCGAAGAACACCGGGGCCTCGTGGACGACCACCAGGCGGCGGGTCTTCTCGACCGAGGCCTGGATGGTGTCGAAGTCGAGCGGGGAGATCGACCGCAGGTCCACGACCTCGACCGACTTGCCCTCCTCGGCGGCGACGGCGGCCGCCTCGAGACAGGTCTTCACCATCGGGCCGTAGGCGAGGAGGGTGAGGTCCGTGCCCTCGCGGGCGACGCGGGCCTTGTGCAGCTCGCCGGGGATGGCCTCGGTGTCGACCTCGCCCTTGTCCCAGTAGCGGCGCTTGGGCTCGAAGAAGATGACCGGGTCGTCGCTCTGGATCGCCTGCTGGAGCATCCAGTAGGCGTCGTTGGAGTTCGCCGGGGTGACGACCTTGAGGCCCGCGACGTGCGCGAAGAGCGACTCGGGGGACTCGGAGTGGTGCTCGACGGCGCCGATGCCACCGCCGTACGGGATGCGGATGACGATCGGCATCTTCACCGTGCCCAGCGACCGGGCCCGCATCTTCGCCAGCTGGGACACGATCTGGTCGTACGCCGGGAAGACGAAGCCGTCGAACTGGATCTCCACGACCGGGCGGTAGCCGCGCAGGGCGAGACCGATCGCGGTGCCGACGATGCCGGACTCGGCGAGCGGAGTGTCGATGACCCGCTCCTCGCCGAAGTCCTTCTGCAGGCCGTCGGTGATCCGGAAGACGCCGCCGAGCTTGCCGACGTCCAGGCCCATGATCAGGACCTTGGGGTCGGTCTCCAGGGCCTTGCGCAGCGACTCGTTGAGCGCCTTCGCGAGGGGAAGCTTCTGAACAGCCATGGTTACTCGGCCTCTCCGCCCTCGAAGGACGCCTGGTAGGCGGCGAACTGCGCCCGCTCCTCGTCGACGAGCGCGTGCCCGTCCGCGTACACGTTGTCGAACATCGCCATGTGGTCCGGGACGGGCATGGCGCGGACGACCTCGCGGACGTGCTTGCCGAGCGCCTCGCTCTCCGTCTCCAGCTCCTCGAAGAAGGCGGCGTCGGCGTGGCCCTCGTTCTCCAGGTACGTCTTGAGACGCTGGATCGGGTCCTTGGCCTCCCACTCCTCGCGCTCCGCGTCCCGGCGGTAGCGGGTCGGGTCGTCGGAGGTGGTGTGGGCGGCCATGCGGTAGGTGTACGCCTCGATGAGCGTCGGGCCCTCGCCGCGGCGGGCGCGCTCCAGCGCCGACCGGGTCACGGCCAGGCACGCGAGGACGTCGTTGCCGTCGACGCGGACGCCGGGGAAGCCGAAGCCGCGGGCGCGCTGGTAGAGCGGGACGCGGGTCTGCTTCTCGATGGGCTCGGAGATGGCCCACTGGTTGTTCTGGCAGAAGAACACGACGGGCGCGTTGTAGACCGCGGAGAAGACGAACGACTCGTTCACATCGCCCTGGCTGGAGGCGCCGTCACCGAAGTACGCGATCACGGCGGAGTCCGCGCCGTCCTTGGCGATGCCCATGGCATAACCGGTGGCGTGCAGGGTCTGCGAGCCGAGCACGATCGTGTACAGGTGGAAATTGTTGCTGTTGGGATCCCAGCCGCCGTTGTTCACACCGCGGAACATTCCCAGCAGGTTCGTGGGGTCGACCCCACGACACCAGGCGACGGCGTGCTCACGGTAGGTCGGGAAGACGTAGTCGTCGTCCCGCAGGGCCCGGCCGGAGCCGATCTGGGCGGCCTCCTGGCCGAGCAGCGAGGCCCACAGGCCCAGCTCGCCCTGGCGCTGGAGGGCGGTGGCCTCGGCGTCGAAGCGGCGGCTGAGGACCATGTCGCGGTAGAGACCGCGCAGCTCCTCGGCGCTCAGGTCGATGTCGTAATCGGGGTGCTGGACTCGCTCCCCTTCGGGCGTCAGCAGCTGAACGAGCTCGGGCTCAGTGGCCGTGGTGGCCGTCGCCTTCTTGGTGGTGCTCGTGCTCGCGCTTGCGGTGCGCTTGGTGCCGCTGCTGCGTCGCGTCGTCTTGCGCGCGGCAGTGCTCTCCACGGTCACGTGCGTGCTCCTCCGTCGGTCCGGCCCCCGGGTTCGCCGGTGAGGCCAGTGCGGCTCCGCCTTGTCCGTACCTTCGCACGGGGTGGGTGCGACGCGGCCGGAGTCGGGCGTGACAGGTGCCCCGGCGAGCGCCGTCATAGGCACGTTACCCATTACGCGGCATTACCGCGAAACCCCACTTGACCTGCGATTTTGCTTGGATTTCCAAGTAAATCGAGAAATGGGGGAAGCGCTGCTGGTCAGCGGCTTGGACAACGACCCGACGCCGTCGTCGGAACACCCGGCACGTTATCCCGCGCACCCCGGGCGCCGGAAGACCCAATATGTGAGACTGACTGCGTGCGCGAAGAAGGAAAAATCCGGGTATTTCTGCTGGACGACCATGAAGTCGTGCGGCGCGGCGTCCACGAGCTGCTCTCCGTGGAGGACGACATCGAGGTGGTCGGCGAGGCCGGGACGGCGGCGGACGCGCTGGTCAGGATCCCTGCGACCCGCCCGGACGTCGCCGTGCTCGACGTGCGGCTGCCCGACGGCAGCGGGGTGGAGGTGTGCCGGGAGATCCGCTCGCAGGACGAGTCGATCAAGTGCCTGATGCTGACCTCGTACGCGGACGACGAGGCCCTCTTCGACGCGATCATGGCCGGGGCCTCGGGTTATGTGCTCAAGGCGATCCGGGGCAACGAGCTCCTCCACGCCGTGCGGGACGTGGCGGCCGGCAAGTCCCTGCTCGACCCGGTGGCCACCGCCCGGGTCCTGGAGCGGCTGCGCGACGGCAACAACCCGAAGCGCGACGACAAGCTCGCCAACCTGACGGAGCAGGAGCGGAAGATCCTGGACCTGATCGGCGAGGGCCTGACCAACCGGGTCATCGGCGAGCGCCTCCACCTCGCGGAGAAGACCATCAAGAACTACGTCTCCAGCCTGCTGTCGAAGCTGGGCATGGAGCGGCGCTCGCAGGCCGCGGCGTACGTGGCGCGGCTCCAGGCCGAGCGTCACTGAGGAGCCGGCCGGTCCCGGCTCACCCGTACGGGCCAGGCCGGGGCCGACGGCCCGGTTTCGGGACCTACGTCCCCGTCGAACCGGGGCAGGGGCCCCTTTTCCGACACGGTGCCGGTGGCGGAGAGTGGAGACCATGTCCACCGACGAGATCCGCGCCATCGAGTTGCTCGGCCGTGTGTCGTACGGCCGGGTGGCGACGAGCATGCGGGCGATGCCGTTCGTCGCCCCCGCCCGCCACATCGTGGCCGACGGCCGTGTCCTGCTCCGGATGCACCGGGGCCTCGGCTACCACCGCGCGTGCAACGGCAGCGTCGTCGCGTACGGCGCGGACAACTGCGACTCCGGCGCCGAGCGCATCTGGTCCGTGCAGTTCACCGGCACCGCGGAGATCGTCGAGCCGACGGAGGAGGAGCTGGCGGCCTTCGGCCCCGAGCCGGTGCGCGTGGACGGCGAGCCCTTCACCCCGGTGTTCATGCGGATCGAACCGCAGTTCGTGACGGTCCACGAGCTGGACTACAGCGGGCAGCCGGAATCGCGGCCCGAGAGCGCCTCCAGCGACCACCCCGAGGGCGCGTCCGACGACCGCACCGGGGCACGTGCCGAGCAGCGCCCCGAAACCCGCGCCGAGCAGCGCCCCGAAGCCCGCCCCGAGGGCCTTTCCGGGGAGCGACATCTTCACCACGCAGCGTGATCTAACATCTGCGGAGTGCCGCGCTCATCTGTACCCCTCGCTCCGCCCGTAGGCCCCCTCCTGCGCCGCTACCGGGACGTCGGCGAGCCCCTCTCCTGCGTCCCCGTGACCGAGGGCCTCCTCAACCGCGGCTACCGGCTCTCCACCACCCGCGGCGCCTACTTCCTCAAGCAGCACCTGGACGCCCCCACCTCCGACCGGGCCACCATCACCCGCCAGCACCGGGCCACCCAGCGGCTGCACGCGCTCGGCCTGCCCGTGGCCCCGCCGCTCCCCGACGGCCGGGGCCGCACGGTCGCCCTCGTCGGCGGCCACTGCTACGCGCTGCACCCCTGGGTCGACGGCCGCCACCGCGACGGCGCCCAGCTGTCCACCGGCTGCTCACGGCGGCTCGGCACCCTCCTCGGCCGCGTCCACACCTGCCTGGAGCAGGTCATGGAGTCCCCGCCGCCGGGCGGCGAGCACGAGAGCGCCCGCCCCGAGGACACCTTCCGGGCCATCGAGGAGCTGCTCCGGCTCGCCCGCGCGCACCGCCCCCGCGACAGCTTCGACGCGCTCGCCGAGCACCGGCTCAGGGAGCGGCGCCGGCTGCTCGCCCAGCACGCCCACCACCGGCCGCCGCCCGCCTCCGCCGCCGGCTGGGTGCACGGCGACTTCCATCCGCTGAACCTGCTGTACCGGGGCGCGGAACCCGCCGCGATCGTCGACTGGGACCGGCTGGGGGTCCGCCCCAGGGCCGAGGAGGCGGTCAGGGCCGCCGCGATCTTCTTCGTACGGCCGGAGGGGCAGCTGGCCCTGGAGAAGGTACGGGCGTACGCGCGCGCGTACCGGCGCGAGACGGGCGCGGACGGCGCCGAGCTGGCGGCGGCGGCGCACCGGGTGTGGTGGGAGCGGCTCAACGACTTCTGGACCCTGCGCTGGCGCTACCAGCTGCACGACCGCAGGGCCGACCCGCAGTTTCCCGCGGTGTCGGCCCTGGCGGTGTGGTGGACGCGCGAGTACGCGGCGGTCCGCGACGCCTTCGCCGGCTGAGCACGCCGGCGCGGCGTCACCGGGGTCAGCCGGTCTCGGTTCCCGAGCCCGGGGGCGGGGTGTCCGGGTTGCCGTTGCCGCCGGAGGAGTCGTCGGTCGGCTCGCCGGTCGGCTGGGTCGGGTTGTCGGTCGGCGGCGCGGACGTATTCGTCGCCGTGTCCGTGGGCTCGGCCGTCGCCGTGTCCGTGGGCTCGCTCGTCGGCGCGGTCGTCGGCGTGCTGGTGGGCTCGGTCGGCGTGTGCGTCGACGGCGGGGTCCACGGCTGGTCGGTCGAGCCGCCGGTCGACGTGCCGGGCTCCTCGCTGGGCTCCTGGGAGGGCTCCTCCGAGGCGGTGGGCTCCTGGGAGACGGTGGAGGGCGAGTTGCTGACGGTCGTGGGCGGCTTCACCGTGCCGCCGGGGTCGTTCGCCTTGTTCACCGCGTACACGACACCGGCGACGACCGCGATCAGCGCGAGCGCGGCGAACAGCCACACCTTGCCCCGGCCGCCGCTGCCGCCGTTGCCCGCGCCGTATCCGCCCTGGCCGTATCCGCCGGTGCCGCCCGTGCCGTCGTAGCCGCCGTAACCGCCGTCGTCCGGGTTCATCGGCGGGAGGATCGCGCCCTGCGCGGTCTCGCCGTGCATCGGGTGCCCCATCGCGGTCGTCGCGGCCATGCCGCCGCCCGGGGTGTGCCCGCCCTCGTAGACCTCGACCGGCCCGGTGTTCCACGTGCCGATGTGGCCGCCCTGCTGCTGGAGCATCTGCAGGCCGTACTGGATGAGCCCGCGCATCTCCTCGGCGCTCTGGAACCGGTCGTCCGGGTCCTTCGCGAGCGAGCGCATGACGAGGCCGTCGAGCTCCGGCGGCACGGATCCCGTGACCTCGGACGGCGGGACCGGCGCGTCCTGCACGTGCTGGTACACGACGGACAGCGGGGTCTCGCCGGTGAACGGGGGCCGCAGCGCGAGGAGTTCGTAGAGCAGGCAGCCCGTCGCGTACAGGTCGGAGCGGTGGTCGACCGCCTTGCCGAGGGCCTGCTCGGGGGAGAGGTACTGGGGGGTGCCGACGACCATGCCGGTCTGGGTCATCGTCGACTGCGCGCCGTGCAGGGCGCGCGCGATGCCGAAGTCCATGACCTTCACCGCACCCGTGTGCGTGATGATCACGTTCGCCGGCTTGATGTCGCGGTGCACGATGCCGTGCTGGTGCGAATAGGCCAGCGCCTCCAGGACCCCGGAGACGATGATGAGCGCCTGCTCGGGACCGGGCGCCTCGGCGCTGAGCAGCAGGTCGCGGATGGTGCGGCCCTCGACCAGCTCCATCACGATGTACGGCACGGGCCGGCCGCCCACGAGGTCCTCGCCGGAGTCGTACACGGCGACGATGGCGTGGTGGTTGAGCCCCGCGACGGACTGCGCCTCGCGGGTGAAGCGGGCCTTGGAGACCGGGTCCTCGGCGAGGTCGGCGCGCAGCAGCTTGACGGCCACGGTGCGGCCGAGCCGTACGTCCTCGGCGGCGAAGACCTCCGCCATGCCGCCCCGGCCCAGACGGTGCGTCAGCCGGTACCGGCCGTCGCCGACGACTCCGCCCTCGCCCCAGGATTCCGCCGACGCGTCCGGCACACCGCCACCTGCTCCGGATTCGGGTGCCATCAGTCCTCGCCGTCGTCTGTCGTGCCGTGTCCAGTCGTCACGCTACAGGCTCCGTACGACACCACGGTCCGAGATGGACCGGCCATCCAACCCCCTCGATGTACACCTGTGCAAATTCGACGGGTTTCCCCCGAGAGTGCGGAAACGGTTCGGGGGAGCTTCCTGTGCGGAGGGTCACGGAACGGGTACCGAACCGGTGCCCGGCTTGACGTGACACTGCCCTACGGCAGACTTGCGCCAGGAAATTCCGGATCAACGCCGCCATGCGCGCGTAGGGGGAAGCACAGATGAGCCAGGACGGCGCACAGGGCCGCTATGCGGGCGGTTCGGTCGCGGGCGGCCGGTACCAGCTGCGTGACCTGCTCGGCGAGGGCGGCATGGCGTCGGTGTACCTGGCGTACGACAGCGCTCTCGACCGGCAGGTCGCCATCAAGACGCTGCACACGGAGCTCGGCCGGGAGCAGTCCTTCCGGGAGCGGTTCCGGCGCGAGGCGCAGGCCGTCGCGAAGCTGTCGCACACGAACATCGTCTCGGTCTTCGACACCGGCGAGGACACCCTCGACGGCGCCGTCATGCCGTACATCGTCATGGAGTACGTGGAGGGGCAGCCGCTCGGCTCGGTCCTCGCCGCCGACGTCCAGCAGTACGGCGCGATGCCGGCCGACAAGGCGCTCAAGGTGACGGCCGACGTGCTGGCCGCCCTGGAGGTCAGCCACGAGATGGGCCTGGTCCACCGCGACATCAAGCCGGGCAACGTGATGCAGACCAAGCGCGGCGTGGTCAAGGTCATGGACTTCGGCATCGCGCGGGCCATGCAGTCCGGGGTCACCTCGATGACCCAGACCGGCATGGTCATGGGCACGCCGCAGTACCTCTCCCCCGAGCAGGCCCTCGGCCGCGCGGTGGACGCCCGCTCCGACCTTTATTCGGTCGGCATCATGCTCTTCCAGCTGCTGACGGGCCGGCTGCCCTTCGACGCCGACTCGCCGCTCGCCATCGCCTACGCGCACGTGCAGGAGGAGCCGGTTGCCCCGTCCTCCGTCAACCGCTCGGTGACGCCGGCGATGGACGCGCTCGTCGCCCGCGCGCTGCGGAAGAACCCGAACGAGCGGTTCCCGAGCGCCGCCGCGATGCGTGACGAGTGCCTGCGGGTGCTCGCGGCCGGCCAGACCGGTGCCCCGATGATCGTCCAGGGCGGCGGTCCGGTCAGCAGCGGCGCGGGCGTCGGCTCGGCGGTCTTCCCGCCCGTCGGCCAGACCCCGCCGCCGACCCCGCACCCCGGCGTGCAGCAGCCCTACCTGCCGCCGACGCCGCAGCCCGGCCCGTACGGCCCCGCGACCCCGGCGCCCGCCCCGGCGTACGGCTACCCGCAGCAGGCGCCGACGCCCGCGCCGTACGCGCCGACCCCGGCCCCCGCGCCGTACGCCCCCACGCCGGCGCCGATGCCCGCGTCCGGCACGGTCGTGGGCGGCTCCGGTTCGTCCGGCTCCGGCTCCGGCTCCCGGCGGAACACCCCGGTCCTCGTCGGCGCGATCGCCGTCGCGCTGCTCGCGATCGGCGGCCTGCTCGTCGCGCTCAACCTGAACAAGGAAGAGGAGGACCCGCAGGCGGGCGGCACGGGCGGCACGCAGACCGAGCAGAGCGAGTCCGCGGCGCCGGGCCACAAGGGTCCCGACCTGACCAAGACGATCGACACGAAGAAGTGCACGCAGCCTTCGGAGTCGAGCGACGACCCGTCCAAGTTCGAGGTCCCGAACTTCACCTACAAGAACATCCAGTCGGTGAAGGCGTGTGTCCAGGCCGCCGGGTGGAAGATCATGACCCAGACGCCGGTGGACGAGGCCACGTACGGCGAGGGCACGGTCCTGGAGCAGTACCCGCCGGCCGGCGAGGACATCACGGACGAGGGCGCCGAGTTCACCCTCAAGATCTCGACGGGCAACCCGCCGCAGTAGCCAGGGGGATCGCCGTACACCCCCTGCACCCGTCCCGGATGCCGGAATTGTTCCGGCATGTCTACGCTGAGTCGAACAGCTCGGCGGCTCGGGACGGGAGGGGGTCACCCGGTGACTCCAGTACTCCGCAAGACACGCGCGCGGGCCCTCCGCCCGGCGCTCACCTGCGCGTTCGCCTGCGCCTGCGCCCTGTACGCCGCGCCCGTCGGGTACGGCGCGCAGCCCCCCGGCACCTCGGTGGGCAGCACCGCCCCGACGCCGGGGGCGACCCCGCCCTCCGCGCCGCCCTCGTCGGGCCCGCCGTCGGACGGACCCTCAGCGACCGCCTCCCCCTCCACCACCCCCGGCGGCACCCGCGGCCCCGCGTCTCCCGCTCCCGCGCCCACCGGCACGGGGGCGCCGTCCGCCACGCCCGGGCCGCGCGCCGAACCCTCCGACGCACCCACCCCCAGCGCTTCCGCCTCCCTCGCGGGGCGGCCCGCCGGCGAGGGGCGGACCCGCCCCGGACGCGGCGAGGCCGCGGCTCCGTCCGCGACCCCCTCGGCACCGTCCCCCGGCCCGTCTCGTACCGAAACGGCAACAAGCCCGCGCGGCCGCGAGTCCGCCGAGGCGGCCGACGAGCCGGTACGCGAGGAGGACCCGGTGCTGCCCGAGGCGGCGCCCGCCAGCCTGCCGGCCGTGGCCCCCGGAATGGCGGCCGAGGCCGCGCCCACCCTCGTCGACCAGCGGATTCCCGTGCTCACCCTGGGCGTGGGGCTCGCCCTGATGGGGCTCGGCATCGGCTTCCTCGGGCTCCGGATGCGGCGCCGCTGAACCCGCCGGGTCCCCCTTGAGTCGGACCTCGCTCCTCCGTCCGAGGACGGTTGTCCGCAAGGGCATACCCGGTATACATACTGAGTATGTCGATCCGCCACGGGCTCCTCGCCCTCCTCGAACGCGGCCCTCGCTACGGCTCCCAGCTCCGTACGGAGTTCGAGTCCCGCACCGGCTCCACCTGGCCGCTCAACGTCGGCCAGGTCTACACGACCCTCAACCGGCTCGAACGCGACGGCATGGTCGCCCAGGGCGGCGAGGACGAGGCCGGGCACACGCTCTACGCGATCACCGACAGCGGCCGCGCCGAGCTCAGGACCTGGTTCGAGAAGCCGGTGGACCGCACCAGCCCCGCCCGTGACGAGCTGGCCATCAAGCTCGCCATGGCCGTGGGCGCGCCCGGCGTCGACATCCGCGACGTCATCCAGTCCCAGCGCCGGCACACCGTGAAGGCGATGCAGGACTACACCCGGCTCAAGGCGCAGGCCCTCGTCGCCGTCGAGCGCGGCGGGGCCGAGGCGCGCGACGACGTGGCCTGGCTGCTCGTCCTGGAACAGCTGATCTTCCAGACCGAGGCGGAGGCCCGCTGGCTGGACCACTGCGAGTCCCGGCTGATCCGCCTGTCGGCGTCGGCCGCCGCGGGGACCGCGGCGACCCCGACCGACCGGGGCACGTCGACGGCCCCGGGCACGTCGAGGGCCCAGGGCCCGTCTACGGCTCCGGGCACGTCGAGGGCCCAGGGCACGTCAAGGGCCCAGGACACGTCCACGGCTCCGGGCGCCCTCACCGCTCCGGGCACTTCGAGCTCCTAGGCGCTCCTCGACCACCGGTGGGCCCGGGGCGTGCCGCCCGCACGCCCGCGCCCCGCGCGTACCGCCGTCGCACCACCTTCCACCGCACGCTCCCGTACCCGGCCCGACCGCCGCGTACGGCCAGAACGGGGGGACCCCTCCATGACCGCACAGCAGCCCGTGCTGCAACTCCAGAACCTGACCCGCGTCCACGGCGCGGGCGCCACCGAGGTGCATGCCCTGCGCGGCATCGACCTCGCCGTGTACCCCGGCGAACTCGTCGCCGTCATGGGCCCGTCGGGCTCCGGCAAGTCCACGCTCCTGACCATCGCGGGCGGCCTGGACACCCCCAGCTCGGGCCGGGTGATCGTCGAGGACACCGACATCACCACCGCGAGCGTCAAGGAGCTCGCGGCCCTGCGCCGCCGCAGCATCGGCTACGTCTTCCAGGACTACAACCTCATCCCGGCCCTGACCGCCGCCGAGAACGTCGCCCTGCCCCGCGAACTGGACGGGACCTCCGCCCGCAAGGCCCGCGTCGAGGCGCTCGCCGCCTTGGAGGAGATGGGCCTCGGGCACCTCGCCGACCGCTTCCCCGACGAGATGTCCGGCGGCCAGCAGCAGCGCGTGGCCATCGCCCGCGCCCTCGTCGGCGACCGCCGGCTCGTCCTCGCCGACGAGCCGACCGGCGCCCTCGACTCCGAGACCGGCGAGTCCGTGCTCGCCCTGCTCCGCTCCCGCTGCGACGCGGGCGCCGCCGGTGTCCTCGTCACCCACGAGCCGCGGTTCGCCGCCTGGGCCGACCGGGTGGTGTTCCTGCGGGACGGTGCCATCGTCGACCAGACGGTGCGCAGCGAGGCCGATTCCCTTCTGTCGGGCCAGGTGGCCGAAGCGTGAAGACCTGGTTCCACTCCTGGCGGGCCGCGATCCGCATAGCCCGCCGTGACGCCTGGCGTTCCAAGGGCCGCAGCGCCCTCGTCCTCGCGATGATCGCGCTGCCGATCCTGGGCGTCAGCGCCCTCGACCTGACCTACCGCAGTTCCGAACTCTCCCCCGCCGAGCGGGTGGAGCGGACGATCGGCGCGGCCGACGCGCGCCTCAGGGACGCCCAGGTCAACGGTGTCCCGATCTTCCAGGACCCGACCGGCGAGATGCACACGACGGTCAAGGACTACGAGAACGAGCCGTGGCCGAGCGGCCCCACCGATGTCACGAAGGTGGTCCCCGCGGGCTCCACCGTCCTCACGGACGGCACCGGTTCGGCGAAGCTGACGACGGCCCACGGTCTGCTCATGACCGAGGTGCGTGAGCTGAAGGCCTCCGATCCGATCGCCCGCGGCATCCTGACCCTCCTGGACGGGCGCTTCCCGGAGAAGGGCGACGAGGTCATCGCGACCTCGCACTTCCTGGAGACCAGCGGGCTGTCGGTCGGCTCGACCCTTTCCGCCCGCAACTTCGATCGCCCGTACCGGATCGTCGGCTCCTACGAACTTCCCGACACGCTCAACGCCGACCAGGTCAACGCGCTGCCGGGGGCCTTCCTCGCCCCGTACGCGAAGGCGGTCGAGAAGGCCGGTCTGCCCGCGCCCGACGTCTCCGTCTCGTACCTGGTGCGCACGCCCGGTGGTTTCACGTGGAACACCGTCAAGGAGATCAACACCAAGGGCGTCGCCGTCGTCTCCCGCGCCGTGCTCCTCGACCCGCCCGCCGCGTCCGAGGTGCCGCTCAACCAGAAGGAGGGCTGGGGCGGTTACGAGTCCAGCCCGGGGGCCGACGCCGCCGAGCTCGCCTCCCTCGCCACCGTCGTCGGCCTGGCGATGCTGGAGATCTGCCTGCTCGCCGGACCCGCCTTCGCGGTCGGTGCCCGCCGCTCGCGCCGCCAGCTCGGCCTGGTCGGGGCCAACGGCGGTGCCCGCAGCCACATCCGGGCCATCGTGCTGAGCGGCGGCCTGGTCATCGGCATCGCCGCCGCCGTCACCGGCACCGTCCTCGCCCTGCTCCTGACGCTGCTGCTGCAGCCGGTCCTGGAAGACACCATGGGCCAGCGGTTCGGGGCCTTCGACATCCGGCCCCTCGAACTCCTCGGCATCGCGCTGCTCGCGGTCCTCACCGGTCTGCTCGCCGCCGTCGTCCCGGCCGTCACCGCCTCCCGGCAGACCGTCCTCGCCTCGCTCACCGGCCGGCGCGGAATCCGCCGCAGCAGCCGGGTGCTGCCCCTGATCGGCCTGGCGGCCCTCCTCCTCGGCGGCGCGGTCGCCCTCTTCGGCTCGATGGTCTCCCAGCAGGTCACCCTCGTGGCCGCCGGTTCCGCCCTCGCCGAGCTCGGTGTCGTCGCCATGACCCCGGCCCTGGTGGGCCTCTTCGGGCGGACCGGCCGCTGGCTACCGCTCTCCCCGCGCCTCGCGCTGCGGGACGCCGTCCGCAACCGGGGCCGTACGGCGCCCGCGGTCGCCGCCGTCCTCGCCGCCGTCGCGGGCACGGTCGCCGTCTCCACGTACATGGCCAGCCGCGAGGCCCAGAACCGGGCCGACTACGAGGCCACCCTGCCGTACGGCGTCGCCTCCGCCTTCGTCCAGGAGGAGGGCGGCCGGGACGTCCCCGCGGTCCGCGATGCCATCCAGCGCAACTTCCCGGTCGACGTCCGCGCCGACGTCGAGCGCGTCTCGGTCGGCAGGCCCGGCTGCCCGCCCTGGGGCGAGGGCGCCGGCTGCGGCCGCTACGAGGTCGTCGTCCCCCCGGCGAACGAGTGCCCGATGTACGCGACGCTCCCCGGCGGCGGCGACGCCTCGGAGAAGTACACACCCGCCCAGCGACGGAAGATGCTCACCGAGGACTGGCGGTGCAAGGACTCCGCGAGCAGCGGGATGTACGTCTCCGACGGCGGCCTGCTCGTCGGTGACGCCAAGCTGCTCCAGATCCTCGGCGTCGACGACCCGGCGACCGTGAAGGCCCTCGCCGACGGCAAGGTCGTCGTCTTCAACCGCACCCTGGCCGAGAAGAACGACACGATCGGGATCAAGCAGATCACCGACCTCGCCGCCGCCGACAAGGCCTCCGAGCAGGGCCGCCCCGCACCCGGCAAGGTCAGCACCGTGCCCGCGTACCTGGTGCCCGGAGACAAGAAGTCCTACGGCGTCCAGGCCCTCATGACCCCGGCCACCGCCAAGGCCGCCGGCCTGTCCACGGCACCGCTGGGCGTGTACGTCAGCACCGACCGGCTCCCGGACAGCGAGCAGCGCCAGAAGCTCGACGGCGACCTCGCCAAGCTCGGCGGCAACGTCGAACTTCACCTGGAGGAGGGCTTCGTCAACGACAACGGCATCATCCTGCTCTCCCTGGCGATCTTCGCGGGCCTGGTCACCATCGGCGCCGCCGGCATCGCCACCGGACTCGCCCAGGCCGATGCCGAGGCGGATCTGAAGACGCTCGCCGCCGTGGGCGCCCCGCCCCGGGTCCGCCGCACGCTCAGCGGATTCCAGTGCGGAGTCGTCGCCGCGATGGGCGTGCTCCTCGGCTCGGCCGCCGGACTGCTGCCCGCAGTGGGGCTCCGGCTCACCGAGGAGCGGGACCAGATCCGCTTCTACGAGCAGAACCTCGCCGAGGGCTGGAGCGGCGACCTCACCCCGCCGCACGTGCCGATCGTCATCCCCTGGGAGACCCTGGCCGGTCTGCTCGTCGCCGTCCCGCTCGGTGCGGCCCTGCTCGCGGCCCTGGTGACCCGCTCGCGCGGTGCGCTGGCCCGGCGCGCGGCGACCTGACGGTCTTCGTTCCCGTCCTGTGCCCCTGTACGAGGGTGGATCACCCCCGTACAGGGGCACACCCTGTGGTGACGCGTGTGTACGAGAGAATGGCGGCATGGAGATGCCGAGGAATGACAGGTCGCAGGAGAGCCCCCAGGTCCTCATCGTGGGACAGGACGGGATGGCGCTCGGCGGCACTCAGGGCGACGACGAACCCCGCGAGGTCCCGGTGACGGAAATGGTCGAGCAGCCTGCGAAGGTCATGCGGATCGGCAGCATGATCAAGCAGCTCCTGGAGGAAGTACGGGCGGCCCCTCTGGACGAGGCGAGCCGGGTCAGGCTCAAGGACATCCACGCCAGCTCCGTGAAGGAGCTGGAGGACGGGCTCGCTCCCGAGCTCGTCGAGGAACTGGAGCGGCTCTCCCTGCCGTTCACGGACGAGGCGATCCCCTCCGAGGCGGAGCTGCGCATCGCGCAGGCGCAGCTGGTGGGCTGGCTCGAGGGCCTGTTCCACGGCATCCAGACGGCGCTGTTCGCCCAGCAGATGGCGGCCCGCGCCCAGCTGGAGCAGATGCGCCGCGCCCTGCCTCCGGGTGCGTCCCACGACGATGACGACGACCACGGCCACGGGCACGCGGTGCGCTCGGGACCGTACCTGTAGTCATGCTCACGCGAAGGGCCCGGCACCTCGTGTGCCGGGCCCTTCGCGTGCTCACGGGTTCAGCCCCGCGGCACCAGCAGCAGGACCTTGCCGACGTGACCGCTCTCCTCGAGGGCCCGGTGCCCCTCGGCCGCCGCCGGCATCGGCACCGTGCGGTCGACGACCGCACGGACCGTGCCCGCGCCGATCAGCGGCCAGACGTGCTCCCGTACGGCGGCGACGATCGCCGCCTTCTCCTGCGCCGGACGGGACCGCAGGGTGGTCGCCAGGACGGCGGCGCGCTTCCTGAGCAGCGCCCCGAGGTTCAGCTCGCCCTTCACCCCGCCCTGGAGGCCGATGACGACCAGGCGGCCGTTCACGGCCAGCGCCTTCACGTTCCGCTCCAGGTACTTGGCGCCCACGATGTCCAGGATGACGTCCGCGCCCGCCCCGTCCGTCGCCTTCGCCAGCTCCTCGACGAAGTCCTGCTCGCGGTAGTCGATGAGGATGTCCGCGCCCAGCTCGGCGCAGCGCGCCAGCTTCTCGGGGCCGCCGGCCGTGACCGCGACCCGCGCGCCGACCGCCTTCGCCAGCTGGATCGCCATCGTGCCGATGCCGCTCGCACCGCCGTGCACGAGCAGCGTCTCACCGGGCCGCAGGTGCGCCAGCATGAAGAGGTTGGACCAGACGGTGCACGCGACCTCGGGGAGCGCGGCGGCCGTGGCCAGGTCGACGCCCTCCGGGACGGGCAGCAGCTGACCGGCCGGGACCACGACCTTCTCGGCGTAGCCGCCGCCGACGAGCAGCGCGCACACCTCGTCGCCGACGGCCCAGCCGGACACCCCGGGGCCGAGCGCGGCGACCCGGCCCGCGCACTCCAGACCGGGGTACGGGGAGCTGCCCGGCGGCGGGTCGTAGAAGCCCTGGCGCTGGAGCAGATCGGCGCGGTTGACCGCGCTCGCCACGACCTCGACGAGCACCTCGCCCTCGCCGGGTACGGGATCGGGCACCTCGGCCCAGACGAGGGCCTCGGGACCACCGGGTTCCGGAATCGTGATCGCATACATGGCGGCGAGGCTACTCGTCCGGCGTTCCGCGAGCCCGGTCTCGCGGGCTCAGTCCCCGGGCGGCGTGGAGAGCGGGGTCACCGGCGCGGCGCGCACGATGGTGATGACCCGGTCGGTGAGCTGCAGGGGGCTGGCCGCGGGGTCGTCGTACCCGAGCAGCCGGTGGCCGCGGAGCACGCTCACCACCAGGTCACCGGTCTCGCGGACGTTCTTGCCGGCCTCGCTCTTGGTCACCGGCCGTTCCACGAGGTCGAGGCCCGAGCCCTGCTGGATGAGGTCCTCCATCACCGTGCCGGCGCTGGGGCTCAGCACGGAGAGGCCGAGCAGGCGCCCGGCGGCGCTGGCGCTGGTGATGACCGCGTCCGCGCCGGACTGGCGGAGGAGCGGCGCGTTCTCCTCCTCGCGGACCGCGGCGACGATCTTCGCGCCGCGGTTGAGCTGGCGGGCGGTCAGGGTGACCAGCACCGCCGTGTCGTCGCGCTGGGTGGCGATCACGATCTGCCGGGCCCGCTGCACCTCGGCCCGCAGCAGGACGTCGCTGCGGGTGGCGTCGCCGATGACACCGACGAAGCCGTCTCCGTTCGCCGTCTCGATCACCTTGGTGGAGGGGTCGACGATGACGATCTGGTCCTTGCGGAGTCCGGTCGCGCAGAGCGTCTGGATCGCGGACCGGCCCTTCGTCCCGAAACCGACGATGACGGTGTGGTCGCGCAAGGTGGACCTCCAGCGGTTCAGCCGGAACTCCTCCCGGGTCCGCTCGGTGAGGACCTCGAGAGTGGTGCCGACCAGGATGATCAGGAACAGCACGCGCAGCGGCGTGACAAGGAGGATGTTCGCGAGCCTGGCCGTGTCGCTGTACGGGACGATGTCGCCGTATCCGGTGGTGGAGAGCGTCACGGTCGCGTAGTAGACGCAGTCGAGGAAGTCGAGCGTCTCGTCGGCATTGTCGTGGTAGCCGTCGCGGTCCACGTAGACGATGAGGACCGTCACGATCATCACGCCGAGCGCCATCAGGAGCCGCTTGCCGACCTGGCGCAGTGGCCGCTCGACGACCCTGCGGGGCAGGCGGACCTGCGGGCCCGAGATCCGCTCCTCCGCCTGCCGGGCCATCGCGTCACGGCTGGGAAGTTTCACGTGAAACATGCTCCTCGGGCCGGTTCGACGCCCGATGCCGGCCGCCAGGGAAGGCCGAGGACATCGAGCTCCTGGCCGGACCGGGCGCCGCCGGGCGGGACGACGGCCATGCCGTCCGCGACGGCGATGCCCCGGAGCATGGCGGGCCCGTTGTAGCGCAGCGGAACGAGCTGCTCGCCCCGCCGGACGACCGGGACGAGCCGGGTGTCGTGCGGATGCCCGTGCACCTCGTCCGCGACGGGGGCGCGGCCCTCGCCGGGAGAGGTGCCGCCCAGGGCCGCGAGGAGCGGCTGAGCGAGGGTGAGGAGCCCGGAGACGGCGGCGAGCGGGTTGCCCGGCAGGCCGACGAGGTGGCGGTGGCCGCCGAGGGCCGCCAGGAGCATGGGGTGGCCGGGGCGGACCTTCACCCCGTCGACGAGGAGGGTGGCGCCCGCCTTGTCGAGCACCCGGTGGAGGTGGTCGACGGGCCCGGCGGCGGTGCCTCCGGTGGTGACGACCAGATCGGCGGCGGAGCCGGTGACGGCCGCGTACAGCTCCTCGGCGTCGTCGCCGATCCGCCGGGTGGCGAGCACCTCGACGCCGAGCGCCTCCAGCCAGGGGCCGAGCATCGGGCCGAGGGCGTCACGGATGAGCCCCTCGTGGGGGAGTCCGGCCGTGAGCAGCTCGTCGCCGAGGACGAGGACCTCCACCCGGGGGCGCGGCGGTACGGGGAGCTCGTCGTAGCCGGCGGCCGCGGCCAGGCCCAGGACGACGGGGGTCACGGTGGTGCCCGCGGGGAGCAGTTCGTCGCCGGAGCGGCACTCCTGGCCCCGGGGCCGGATGTCCTGCCGCGGGGCCACGGCGCGCAGGGCGTGCAGCACGAGACCCGCGGCCTCGGTCCCCTCCGTACGGGAGTGCTCGGTACGGATGACGGCGGTGGTGCCGGGCGGGACCGGGGCGCCGGTGGCGATCCGTACCGCCTCGCCCTCGGCCAGTGCGGCGGCGGGCGCGTGACCGGCGAGGAGGGACGTCTCCGCGCGGACGGTCCAGGGCCCCGGGCCCGCCACGGCCCAGCCGTCCATGGCGGAGGTGTCGAAGGAGGGCAGGTCGGTGAGGGCGAGGAGCGGCTCGGCCAGGATCCGGCCGAGTGCCTGCCCGAGCGGCAGGCGCCGCGGCTCCCTCGCGGCCCGCGCGGCGGTTCCGGCGCGGGCGGCGAGGGTCCGGGCCTCGGGCCAGGGGGTGGCGCGGTGCGGCGGCTCGGCCCGCGCGGCTGTGGTCGTTCCCGGGGCCACGGGGGCGGGCTCCTTCAGGGTCATCCGGCCTCGTCCTACTCGGTGGCTTTCTCGGCGGGCTGCTCGGCGGGCTGCTCGCCGTCCTGTTCGGCGGCCCAGCGCTGGGCGAGCGCGGCGGCCTTGCGGGCGGCCTCGGCGACGGCCTCGGGCCCGCCCTCGCTGCCCGCGCGGGCGGCGGCGTACCCGACGAGGAACGTGGTCAGGGGCGCGGCGGGGCGGGCCACGCCGTGGGCGGCGTCACGGGCGAGGTCGAGCAGCACGCCGGTGTCGACGTCCAGTTCGATGCCCAGTTCGGACTTGACTGCGGTGATCCATTCATCCAGCACGCTCCCATGCTCCCTGATGCGGGCCCGGGCCGTGGCGATGTCCTCCCAGGTGTCGCAGTCGAAGGAGGCCAGGGAGTCGGCGGCGACGCGGGTGAGACGGAGTGCGCCGGTGAGCCGGCGCAGGGGTCCGCCGTCGAGGGTGCCCCGCTCCTCGGCGACGAGGGCCAGTTCGCGAAGGAGGGGGGTGCGGCGGTACGCGGCGACGAGCGGCTGGTCCCGCCCCTCGGCATCGGTGAGGAGCACGGCCTCGGCCTCGGTGGCCGCGTCGAGCGCGTCGAGGAGGCGGCGGACGGTGGCGCCGTCGAGGAAGGGCAGGTCGGCGGAGAGGACGAGGAGGACGTCGGCGCCGGTCTCCCGTACTCCGGCGCCGAGGGCGGCCAGCGGGCCGCCGCCGGGCGGGTCCTCCCTGGTCCAGCGGACGGGGCGGGCGGTCGGACGGGGGTCGGCGACGACCACGGTCCGGCCGGCGTCGGGGCAGGCCGCGAGCACCCGGTCGAGGAGGGTCCGGCCCCCGATCCGTACCCCGGGCTTGTCGGAACCGCCGAGACGCCGGGAGGCGCCTCCGGCGAGCACGACGGCGTCGTATGCGGTGGTCACCCCAGCAGTATGGGCCGCGGGCGGCCACGCCCGACGGGCCCGTCTCCCTTACTGAGACGGGCCCGTCGAGCGGCCTGCGTCAGAGCATCCGAGTCAGACCGTGCGGAGCAGGACCGCCGGCTGTTCGACGCAGTCCGCCACGTACCGCAGGAAGCCGCCGGCCGTGCCGCCGTCGCAGACGCGGTGGTCGAAGGTGAGCGAGAGCTGCACCACCTGACGGACGGCCAGTTCGCCCTGGTGCACCCAGGGCTTGGGGATGATCCGGCCGACACCGAGCATGGCGGCCTCGGGGTGGTTGATGATCGGCGTGGAGCCGTCGACCCCGAACACCCCGTAGTTGTTGAGGGTGAACGTGCCGCCGGTCAGATCGGCCGGGGTGATCGCGCCCTGCCGGGCCGCCTCCGTCAGCCGGGCGAACTCCGCCGTCAGCGACTCGGCCGTGCGGGTCCCCGCGTCCTTGACCACGGGGACGACGAGCCCGCGCGGGGTCTGGGCGGCGAAGCCGAGGTGCACGGACGGCAGCCGGACGATCTCCCGGGCGGCGGTGTCCACCGTGGAGTTGAGCTCGGGGAACCGGGCCAGGGCGTGGACGCAGATCCGCGCGAGGAGCGCGAGGAGCGAGATCTTCGGCCCCCCGGCCGCGTTCATCGCCGTGCGGGCCGCCATCAGCTCGGTCGCGTCGGCGTCGACCCAGCAGGTCGCGTCGGGGATCTCCGTACGGCTGCGGGACAGCTTGTCCGCCACCACGCCGCGGACGCCGCGCAGCGGAATCCGCTCACCGGCCGGAGCCGCGAGGGCCGGGGCCGGCGCGGCGGGTGCGGGCGCCGGATCGGCGACCGGCCGCTCCAGGGCCGCGAGGGCCAGCTCCACGTCGGCCCGCAGGATCAGCCCCTCGGGCCCGGATCCGCGCACCTCCCGCAGGTCGAGGCCCCGGTCACGGGCCAGCTTCCGCACGAGCGGCGAGATGACCGGTACGGGCCCCTCGTGCCCGGCCGACGCCGGAGCCGCCGGAGCGACCGGGGCCGGAGCGGCGACAGGGGCCGGGGCGGCAGCGGGGGCCTGAGCGGCCACCGGAGCCGACGCGGCCGCCGGGTTCGTGTGCCGCACCCGGCGGCGCCGGGCCGCGGGCCCGGCCGTGCCGTAGCCGACGAGCACATTGCCCGAGTACTCCGAGGACACGGCCTCGGCGGCTGCCTTCGGCGCCGCTCCGGGAGCCGCCTCCGCGAGCTCCTCCGGCGCGCCCGTGCCGCCCACGGCGACCGTCAGGAGCGGCGCGCCGACGGGCAGTTCGGTGCCCTCCTCGCCGTACCGGGCGGTGACGACGCCGCCGTACGGGCAGGGCACCTCGACCATCGCCTTGGCCGTCTCGACCTCGACGACCGGCTGGTCGATCGCGACGACGTCGCCGACGGCGACGAGCCAGCGCACGATCTCGGCCTCGGTGAGCCCCTCACCGAGGTCGGGCAGCTTGAACTCCAGGACCTGTGCCATCAGCTGCCCGCCTCCCACTGCAGTCGCGCCACCGCGTCCAGGACCCGGTCCACACCGGGCAGGTGGTGCCGCTCCAGCATCGGCGGCGGGTACGGGATGTCGAAGCCCGCGACCCGCAGCACCGGCGCCTCCAGGTGGTGGAAGCAGCGCTCGGTCACGCGCGCGGCGATCTCCGCGCCGGGGCCGCCGAAGCCGGTCGACTCGTGGACGACGACCGCGCGGCCGGTGCGCCGCACCGAGGCGCAGACGGTCTCGTCGTCGAAGGGCACGAGCGAGCGCAGGTCGACGACCTCCAGGTCCCAGCCCTCGGCCTGCGCGGCCTCCGCCGCCTCCAGACAGACCGGCACCGAGGGACCGTAGGTGATCAGGGTGGCGCCGGTGCCCCGGCGGCGCACGACGGCCTTGCCGATCGGCTCGACGGCCGCGGGCGCCTCGGGGGACCAGTCGGACTTGGACCAGTAGAGCCGCTTGGGCTCCAGGAAGACCACGGGGTCGTCGGAGGCGATGGCCGCCCGCAGCAGCCCGTACGCGTCCTCGACGGTCGCCGGGGTGACGACGTGCAGCCCCGGGGTGGCCATGTAGTAGGCCTCGGAGGAGTCGCTGTGGTGCTCGACGCCGCCGATCCCGCCGCCGTACGGCACGCGGATGACGATCGGCATCGGCATCGCGCCGCGCGTCCGGTTCCGCATCTTCGCCACGTGCGAGAGCAGCTGCTCGAACGCCGGGTACGCGAACGCGTCGAACTGCATCTCCACGACCGGCCGCAGCCCGTACATGGCCATGCCGACGGCCGCGCCGAGAATGCCCGCCTCGGCCAGCGGGGTGTCGGTGCAGCGGTCCTCGCCGAACTCCTTGGCGAGCCCGTCGGTGACCCGGAAGACGCCGCCGAGGGTGCCGACGTCCTCGCCCATCACGTGGACGGTCGGGTCCTCGGCCATCGCGTCGCGCATGGCGCGCTGGAGCGCCTGCGCCATCGTGGCCGGCTTCGGCTTCCCGGCGTTCCCGCCGGCCTTGGCCGCCGTGGTGCCGGTCGTCGCGGTCGTCATCACGCCTCACCCTCGGCTTCGAGCTCGGCGCGCAGCTGCGCCGCCTGTTCGCGCAGCTGTGTCGTCTGCTCCGCGTAGACGTGGGAGAAGAGTTCCATCGGGTCGAGCACCGGGTCGGCGTTCATCCGTTCGCGCAGCTCCGCCGCCATCGTCTCGGCGGCCTCCGCCGCCGCGCGCCTGCCGTCCTCGTCGAGCAGGCCACGCTCCGTCAGTTCCCGTTCGAGCAGCAGGATCGGGTCGTGCGCCCGCCAGGCCTCGACCTCGCCGTCCGCCCGGTAGCGGGTGGCGTCGTCGGCGTTGGTGTGGGCGTCGATCCGGTAGGTGACGGCCTCGACGAGGGTGGGTCCGCCGCCGCGCCGCGCGCGGGCCACGGCCTCGGTGAGCACCTGGTGGACGGCGACCGCGTCGTTGCCGTCGACGAGCCGGCCAGGCATCCCGTATCCGACGGCCTTGTGGGCCAGGGAGGGGGCCGCGGTCTGCTTGGCGAGCGGCACGGAGATCGCGAAGCCGTTGTTCTGGACGAAGAAGACCACGGGGGCCTGCCAGACGGCGGCGAAGTTCAGCGCCTCGTGGAAGTCGCCCTCGCTGGTGCCGCCGTCGCCGACCATGGCGAGCGCGACGACGTCGTCGCCCTTGAGGCGGGCGGCGTGGGCGAGGCCCACGGCGTGCGGCAGCTGGGTGGCGAGCGGCGTGCAGAGCGGCGCGATGCGGTGCTCGTGCGGGTCGTACCCGGTGTGCCAGTCGCCGCGCAGCAGGGTCAGGGCCTGGACGGGGTCGAGGCCCCGGGCGACGGCGGCGAGGGTGTCGCGGTACGAGGGGAAGAGCCAGTCGAGCTCCTCCAGGGCGAGGGCGGCGGCGATCTCGCACGCCTCCTGGCCGGTGGTGGACGGGTACACGGCGAGCCGGCCCTGCTTGGTGAGGGCGGTGGCCTGCGCGTTGTACCGGCGGCCGCGGATCAGCTCCGCGTAGAGCCGGAGCAGCAGCGCGGGGTCGGCGTCGGCGACGGCGTCCGTGCCGAGCACGCGCAGCGGCTCGGCCTCGGGCAGCAGCGGCGCGGGGTCCGTGCGCGGCTGCCAGGCGGGCGACGGGGTGTGCCGGTGGGCGGTGACGGCACCGGGCGGCTCTTGGACTGTCGAACTGCGCTGTTGCAACGAGTCCACCTCCTCGTGGGAGCGGGCATAAGACCCGAAGGCGGGTGGCGCGAGTGTGGCGCGCCTCACCTACCGATTGTTCGGTCGTGGAGGCATTTTGGCTACAGGCACCTCCAGCCTGTGGACAAACGGTTCTCCACAGCCTGGGATAAGGGCAGGTCGTCCACCGGAGAGAGGCGGGGGCACATGGCGGATGAACAAATGGCCGAGGACTGGGAGCCGGTCGTCGCACCGGCGTCGGCACCGGTGGTCCCAGGCGCCCCGGCACGCCCGCTGGACGCCATCGACCGCGACATCCTGCGCATCCTCCAGACGGACGGCCGCGCCTCGGTCCGCTCCGTGGCCGAGCGGGTGCACGTCTCCCGCGCCAACGCGTACGCACGGATCAACCGGCTCATCGACGACGGGGTGATCCGCGGTTTCAGCGCGCGCGTGAACCACGAGCGGGCGGGCCACGGCGCCTCCGCCTACATCACGCTCAAGATCGTCCAGAACTCCTGGCGGACCGTGCGCGAACAGCTCCAGGCCCTGCCGGGAGCCGCGCACATCGCCCTGGTCAGCGGCGATTTCGACGTCCTGCTGCTCGTCCACACGCCGGACAACCGGACCCTGCGCGAGCTGGTGCTCACCAAGCTCCAGTCGATCCCCGAGGTGCTCTCCACCCGGACCCTGCTGGTCTTCGAGGAGACGGACCTGGACCCGGAACACCCCGCCCCGCCCCGCTGACCCCCGCACAGCCCGTACGAGGGTCCAGCGGGGCCGTACGACGAGCCTGAGGGCCGCACGACGAGCCTGAGGGCCGTACGAGTGGCAGCGGCAGCGATCGGGCCCGTACGAGGGCTCAGCGCGCCGTCCGCAGCCCGTCGAAGGCCAGGTGGACGACGGTCTCGGCCAGCTGCTCCCGCTCCGCCGTCGCGTCCGGGTGCGGCCGGTACCACTCCACCAGCGAGTTGATCATGCCGAAGAGGAGCCGGGTCGCGAGCCGGATGTCCACGTCCGCCCGCAGGTCGCCCTCGGCGGCGGCCGCCTTCAGCAGATCGGCCACCTTGTGGTCGAACTCGCGGCGCCGCTCCATCGCCCACCGCTCGGTGGCCGTGTTGCCCCGCACCCGCAGCAGCAGCGTCACGTACGGCAGCTCCGCTATCAGCACCTCGACGGTGCGCCGCGTGACGTACTCGACCCGGTCGACGGCCCGGCCGCGCCCGGCCCCCGGCTCGTCGAGGATCGCGAAGAGCCCGTCGAGCGCCCGGCTGACCGCGCGCCGCAGCAGCTCCTCCTTGCCGGAGACGTGGTGGTAGATCGAGGACTTCGAGATGCCGGCCGCCTTGGACAGGTGCTCCATCGACGTGCCGTCGTAACCGCGCTCGTTGAAGACCCGCACCGCGACCGAGAGCAGCGTCTCGGGGGTGTACGTGTCGCGCTTCGCCGTGGTCATCGGGAGTCCTCCGCGTCCTCGGCGGCCGCCCGGCGCACGAGGGCGAGCCCCGGCGCGTACCGGCCGGTCGCGTACCGCTTGTGCAGCTCCCGGAGCAGTCCGCAGGTGCGCCGGTGGCCGATCTTCCCGGTCCACTCCAGCGGTCCGGCCGGGTAGTTGACCCCCAGCCGCATCGCCGTGTCGATGTCCTCGGCGGTCGCGACGCCCCGGTCGACCGCGTCGGCCGCGACGTCGGCCAGCATCGCGACCGTACGGGCCACGATCATGCCCGGCACGTCCCCGATCACGGAGACCTTCTTGCCGAGCGCCTGGAAGAGGCCCACCGCCTCGGCGAGGACGCCGGGGTCGATGTCCTCGCGGGCCGACAGCACGATCCGGCTCGCGGCCGCGTAGTCGTACGCGAGGTCGAAGTAGATGATCGCCTCCTCGTCGTACTCGAAGGAGGTCTCGCCGTCCGCGAGGCTGAGCTCGGCGCCGCCCGGCAGCTCGATGTGCGCGCCGCCCTCCTTGGACAGGACGGTGATCCCGGCCGCCTCGAAGAGCCCCACCAGCGGATCCGCCGGCCCGAGGTCACCGCAGACGGTGATCCACTCGGGCGCCTTCGCGGGCGCCGCCGTGTGCGGCTCGGGCCGCTCGGCGCCCTCCGCGTACGAGAACCAGCCGTGCCCCGACTTGCGGCCGAGGCGTCCCGACTCGACGAGCCGGCGCTGCGCGAGCGAGGGCGTGAACTTCGGGTCCTGGTAGAAGGACTCCCACACCGACCGGGTGACGGCCTCGTTCACGTCCTGGCCGATGAGGTCGGTCAGCTCGAAGGGACCCATCCGGAAGCCGCCGCACTCGCGCAGCGCCGCGTCGATGGTGGCGGGGTCGGCCCCGCCCTCCTCGTAGACCCGCAGCGCCTCGGCGTAGAAGGGGCGGGCGACCCGGTTCACGATGAAGCCGGGGGTGTCCGCGCAGCGCACCGGCGTCTTGCCCCAGCCCTTGACCGTCTCGTACGCGCGCGTGGCGACGTCCGCGTCGGTGGCGAAGCCGCTGACGACCTCGACGAGGGGGAGCAGCGGCGCCGGGTTGAAGAAGTGCAGGCCGACGAAGCGGCCGGGCAGCCGCAGGCCTCCCGCGATGGCGGTGACGGAGAGGGAGGAGGTGTTCGTGGCGAGGACGGTGTCGTCGCCGACGATCTTCTCCAGGTCGGTGAAGAGCCGCTGCTTGACCGCGAGGTCCTCGACGATCGCCTCGATCACGAGCGCGGCGTCCGCGAGCTCCGCGGGGTCATCGGCCGCGTGCAGCCGGCCGACGGCGGCCTCCCGGGCGGCGGCGTCGAGGCGGCCCTTCTCCACGAGCCTGTCCAGGCGGGCGGTGAGGGCGGCGACGGCCTCGGCGGCCCGGCCGGGGGCGTTGTCGTAGAGGCGCACGGGGTGGCCGGCGACCAGGGCGACCTGGGCGATGCCCTGGCCCATGGTCCCGGTGCCGACGACGGCGACGGTGCGGTCCCGTCCGATGCCGACGACGGCGTCCTGCACCTCGGCGGCGGTTTCACGGGTGGTCACGTCGTCGCTCCCCCTGACGGTCACGTCGGTGCTCATGTCGGCACTCATAGGAGTGATCCTCCCCGATGGGTTTTCCACAGGATCGGCGGACCCCCTTGTCCCGACCGATCGTTCGGTTACTCTAACTCCGTACGCGTCTCCCTGCCCAGCTCGACGAGGAGTTGGTCCATCGATGGCCACCGCTCAGCTGACCACCGACCGTCTGGCCGAGAAGCACCGGTCCACACTCGACCAGGCGCTCGCCACCATCCGCACCCGCGCCTACTGGTCGCCGTACCCCGAGCACCCGAAGGCGTACGGCGCGGACGGCTCGCTCGACGCGGCCGCGGGCCTCGCCGCCCACGAGTCCGCGCTGAACACCCGCTTCGACCTCGACCAGCCGGGCACGGACGGCTGGACCGGCGGCGAGACCTCGCCGTACGGCCCCTCGCTCGGCATCGAGTACCCGCACGCCGACCTCGACGTGCTGCTCCCGGCGATGCGCGCCGGCATGGGCGCCTGGCGGGACGCCGGCGCCGAGACCCGCGCCCTGGTCTGCCTGGAGATCCTCGCCCGGATCTCCGCCCGCACCCACGAGTTCGCGCACGCCGTCATGCACACCAGCGGCCAGGCGTTCATGATGGCGTTCCAGGCCGGCGGCCCGCACGCCCAGGACCGCGGCCTGGAGGCCGTGGCGTACGCGTACGAGGAGCAGACCCGCACGCCCGCCGGCCGGGCCGACTGGTCCAAGCCGCAGGGCAAGCGCGACCCCCTGGAGCTGAGCAAGGAGTTCACCCCGGTCGGCCGCGGCATCGCCCTGGTCATCGGCTGCAACACCTTCCCCACCTGGAACGGCTACCCGGGCCTGTTCGCCTCCCTCGCCACCGGGAACCCGGTCGTGGTCAAGCCGCACCCGCGCGCGGTGCTGCCGCTCGCGCTGACGGTGAAGGTCGCCCGCGAGGTGCTCGCCGAGTCCGGCTTCGACCCGAACCTGGTCACGCTCGCCGTCGAGCGCCCCGGCGAGGGCATCGCCAAGACCCTGGCCGTCCGCCCCGAGATCCGGATCATCGACTACACCGGCTCCACCGCCTTCGGCGACTGGCTGGAGGCCAACGCCCGGCAGGCCCAGGTCTACACCGAGAAGGCCGGCGTCAACACGGTGGTGGTCGACTCCACCGACGACTACAAGGGGATGCTGGCCAACCTGGCCTTCTCGCTCTCCCTGTACAGCGGCCAGATGTGCACCACCCCGCAGAACCTGCTGATCCCCCGCGACGGCATCACCACCGACCAGGGCCCGAAGTCGTACGACGAGGTCGTCGCCGACCTCGCGGCGGCGGTCGGCGGCCTGCTCGGCGACGACGCCCGGGCGAACGGTCTGCTGGGCGCCCTGGTCAACCCGGACGTGAAGGCGCGCCTGGAGGCCGCCGCCGCGCTCGGCGAGGTCGCGCTGGCCTCCCGCGAGGTGGTCAACCCGGAGTACCCGGACGCCGTGGTCCGCACGCCCGTGATCGTGAAGCTGGACGGCTCCAAGCCGGACGCCCAGGCCGCGTACTTCTCGGAGTGCTTCGGCCCGGTCTCCTTCGCCGTCTCGGTGGACTCCACCGCCGACGCCCTGGAGCTGCTGCGCCGCACGGTCCGCGAGAAGGGCGCCATGACGGTCGGCGCCTACACGACCTCGGCGGACACCGAGCGCGCGGTGGAGGAGGTCTGCCTGGAGGAGTCGGCCCAGCTCTCGCTGAACCTGACGGGCGGGGTGTACGTGAACCAGACGGCCGCGTTCTCCGACTTCCACGGCTCCGGCGGCAACCCGGCGGCGAACGCCGCCCTGTGCGACGGCGCCTTCGTCTCCAACCGCTTCCGGGTGGTGGAGGTCCGCCGCCAGGCCTGACACACGGCCGGACGAGCGTTTCGTGGGGGGCCGCCGGGGGCGCCCCCACCCCATCCGGGGCTGGTTCACCGCGGTCCGGAGCGACCCCCCGTGGCGGGGGGTCGGGGGCGCCGCGGCCGCCGGGTTAGACA